>NZ_JASOLS010000100.1:0-327 GCF_030215295.1 Corynebacterium sp. UMB6689
GAGCTATTAGCTTTGGTAGTCTGATAGGAGGTGTCTATGGCAGTTTCTAAAGACTACTTAGATAAGGTGAAGCTCTATTGTAAAATCGATTACGATTTTGAAGATTCACTTCTAGAATCAATGATTGAATCGGTTATAGAAGAGATTTGCTTTGCTATAGAAGAAGATAGTACCTCTGAAAGTTTTAAAGGGAACGCAAAATTTGATTTGGCTGTTATGAAACAAGTCAAAGAAGAATATGAACATCGCGGACTGTCAGCAGATACTGAACGGTATCCGCTGGCTAACGGTGTTTTAAACATCATCCATCAATTGCGATTACGAGGT
>NZ_JASOLS010000101.1:0-324 GCF_030215295.1 Corynebacterium sp. UMB6689
TAGTACAGTTTTTTAAAGCATATTTAGTCAATTTTTTACAAATTTCAATCTTTTCTTTATTCCACAACTACATGATTTATGACTTAATAATAACGGCAAATGAGTTCTGAAAATTTTATTTAAACTCATTATTTTTCGACTTGGGTTCAGGGATTTCCCTAACAAGATTTCATTTTACCCGTTCCTTATTTTCTTTCTCAAATTTATTATTTCAAATTATTTCGATAAACATATTTAATTTGTTCAAAATATTGATTCATATCTAATTCATGAGAAAAAAATTTCTCGTCTTCTTTTCCTTGAAAAAATTCTTCACGATAAGTT
>NZ_JASOLS010000102.1:0-323 GCF_030215295.1 Corynebacterium sp. UMB6689
TCATGACAAGTCCTATTTATAGAGGCTTAGAATTCAGCGAGCTCCTTCATGGCTTGGTAGACCTTGTCTTCGTCCACTAGGAATTCACGCTCTAAGTTCAGGGCATAGCCAACGGTAGGCACATCAGGGCCAGCTAAACGGCGGATAGGTGCGTCCAAGTCGAAGAGGGCTTCTTCAGCGATAATGGCGGCGATTTCACTCATAATGGCGCCTTCCTTGTTGTCTTCAGTGACCAGAAGGACCTTACCGGTTTTCTTAGCCGCTTCCACCAGGGTTTCCTTATCTAGTGGATAAAGGCTTCTCACGTCAACGACTTCACATTC
>NZ_JASOLS010000103.1:0-322 GCF_030215295.1 Corynebacterium sp. UMB6689
CCGGAGCGTTGACCATCATTGAGGCCACGCCAGTAGCCGTTATCGGCGTGTGCCCGGACTGCGGACAGCCAGGAAAGCTGCGCGACCACACCACCCGTCGACTCGTTGATCTTCCTGTCGTTGGATTCCCCACTAGGCTGCACGTAACAGTCCCCAGATTCTTATGCACAGCCGTCTCATGTAAGAGAAAGATCTTCCAAGAATCTTTAACCTGCGCGGATGACGGCGCCAAACTCACTTATCGGGTCACCCGCTGGATCTTGCAGCGCCTTGCTATTGACCGGATGAGTGTGTCAGCTACCGCCAAAGCACTCGGTGTGGG
>NZ_JASOLS010000104.1:0-322 GCF_030215295.1 Corynebacterium sp. UMB6689
CTCCTGGGCATCCAGGACATCTTCCCGGTGCTGGGTCTGAACTCCAAGCTCGGTCTGATCTGCGTCTACCTGGGTGGCGCGCTTGGTTCGAACACGTTCCTGCTCTACGGCTTCTTCAACTCGATCCCGCGTTCGCTCGACGAGGCGGCCATGATTGACGGCGCGACCCATGCGCAGACTTTCTGGACGATCATCATGCCTCTCGTGCGTCCCGTCCTCGCGGTCGTCGGCCTGCTGAGCTTCATTTCCTCGCTCGGTGACTTCGTTATCGCCCGCGTGGTCCTGCAGGATCAGAGCCAGTTCACGCTGGCGGTCGGCATGT
>NZ_JASOLS010000105.1:0-321 GCF_030215295.1 Corynebacterium sp. UMB6689
GTTTTCCACCAAATAGGTCTCCAAGGCAATATTAACCGAAGCATCGTAGTGATTATTATTATCTACAAAAATCATTGTTTTCCTTCCTCTCATGACAATTTATATTTAATAAAGCTTACCAGAGCTTATTATAGCAAATTTAACTGATAATGAAAGCGGTTGATAAGAGAAGAACCTACAAAAAACTCCCCCTAAAGTTTTAGCTTGTTTCAAGTTAACTAGTAAATATGATCACCCTTGTTGAGCATAAGCAAAAGCAAATCATGAACTTAGTGATGGAGATTGATCGAGAATTAGACATAATCTATTCTTTGCAGGAGC
>NZ_JASOLS010000106.1:0-320 GCF_030215295.1 Corynebacterium sp. UMB6689
CTGTGGCACAGGCACGAAGGATTCTCGACGACGCCACAGCAGGCAATGGGGAACCCGGACAGGTGCGGGTTATCATTATTACCCTCGATACCACGCTGAGCGGTACCGTCGTCGATATCAACCGGATTGAAGTGGCGAAGAACTTGCCAGCCGGCCAAGGCTCGCGCAATCTGGCGCAACACCTGGGCGAAGTTGCCCGCGATGTCATGGACATGCTCGGTAATCAGCTAGCAGGCATGTATGCCACAGGAGGCGACACGCTTGTCAATACCTGCCACGCTATCGAAGCAAGCGGTATCGCACTGGAAGATTATGTGATT
>NZ_JASOLS010000107.1:0-319 GCF_030215295.1 Corynebacterium sp. UMB6689
TAAAAAGGCAGGTTATTTGCAAATGAAATATGGAAACCAAAATACCAAGAATAAAGTATAACTAATTGAAAAGCTTGTAAATATTTAAAAGTTTTCTGATACAGTGGGGTTTGCGCATAGCGAACTGAAATATAAATGAGGAACAAGAGAGTTCCTATCATCGTCACATAGCCCATAGCAGAAATGGGAGGTGGTGCTGTCTTTTGAGTCGTTAAAAAATCATTCAGCATAGCTTAATTTTCCTGTCTTACTGTTTCTTCTTGTTCTTGTCTGATTTGTTTAAAAATCAGAGAGACCACGAAAATTGCTAAAATCAAGG
>NZ_JASOLS010000108.1:0-317 GCF_030215295.1 Corynebacterium sp. UMB6689
AGGCGGATATCGTCGTCGCCCTCATGCATGCCAATAATGCGGTAGCGGCAACGCTCGGAAGCGATGTGGACGCCGTCGTCGCAGGTCATACGCACCTCACCGTGGATAGCGTGACCACGCCTTCGGGCGCACCGGTTCTGGAAGTGGGCGAATACGGGCGCATGTACGGCCGTTACACTTTTGTGTACGACGCCGCAGCTAAGAAGCTCGTGAGTGCTCAGGCCGCCAATATTGCGATTGACTACAAGAACCCCGAGGTCCCCAAGTCAGCCGATATCGACAAGATGTACCAGGCTGCCGAAGTGAAAGCCAAGGAA
>NZ_JASOLS010000109.1:0-316 GCF_030215295.1 Corynebacterium sp. UMB6689
TAGAAAAAAGATTTTTATAAGACACTAAAACCATTGTAGCATATTTTATCTTGAATTATCATGTTATACTAATCAAGTCGTCTCTGACGCAAATTTATTTGCGAAAGGGGTGATTCACATGATCTACTTCTTTGAGCTCTTACTTGCCGTTACGGCAAATGTAATAAGCTACTACATTTGCAAATGGCTAGACGGCGAGGACAAATAGACGACTAGCCTTGAGCGTTGGTCACGCAAAAAAAGCCCCACGTTGGTTCAGAACGTGGGGCTTTTTGGTGATCACATGATCTACCTCTTTGTAGTTTTAGTATACCAT
>NZ_JASOLS010000010.1:0-97519 GCF_030215295.1 Corynebacterium sp. UMB6689
GCACGCGGGGATCCCTGACCACGGCTAATGCGCCACAAAATGCAGCGGGGTGTACCGGGACTCTTAAGCCCTTAAAGAACTAAACCCGCCAACCGTTAGAAGGGGGACGGGAAACTAGGAGATCCCAGACCACAGTTCACATGCCGCAAGATACAGCGGGAGCAGCGGGCCCTTTAGCTCTTAAAGAACGAGACCCACCAACCCGATGGTGGTTGGCGGGTTTCCTGGAGTACACGTTCGTATTCCCGGCGGGGAAAACTTATGGCGCTGCCCTCGCTGGTGTCTAGTCGAGGGTCGGCGTGGGATCCTCGCCAATGACGACCTCCACCGTGGCCGCATCAGGGCGCAGGGTCTCTTCCAGCTGAGCGGCTACGACGCCGCCCTCTGCCTTGATGGTTCTCGTAATGCGTAGGACCGGTTGGTTCCGACCTACTCCAAGGGCTTTCTGCTCCTCCGTGCGAGCGGTGGCGGCCACGAGCGAGTCCCGCTTAAACACGGGTGTCAGGTCAAGCTCCGTCAACAGCTCGGTCAGTGGCTTCTGCACATCCTCTTCCGTAAGTCCTGGTGCTAAGACTTGCGGGATAAAGAGCGTGGAGGCCATGATGGGCGAGCCCGCCGACACCTGCACCGTACGGCACTCCCACAGGGAATCCCCCTCCTCAATCCCAAAGGCGGAAGCAAGGTGCCCGGGAGCATCAATGAACATCAGCGACAGCACCCGCACCTCAACATCGAGGCCATGTTCACGCAATTGATCGAGGGCACTGCGGCCACTCGTCAGGCTCAACGTGGGCGGGGTGGCACGCACGAAGGTGCCACCGGTGCGCCCACGCTTGCGATCAATGAGGCCCTCAATCTGGACGATGTCCAGCGCGTGGCGCACCGTCATGCGCGCCACCTTGTATTCCTGAACCAATTCCCGCTCGGTGGGAAAACGGTCACCCGGCTTTAATTCGCCGGATTCAATCTTGCTCCTAAGCGAATCCGCGATCACCAAATAGGCGGGGCGGCGACGTTGAGAGGTGGACACGCCTCATAACTGTACCCTGTGCTGGGTTTTTCGCATCTTGAGAGAAAACGCGCCACCTACTTACGCTGGTTCAACTCAATGCGCGGGCGCACACGGATCTCAGTGAGCTGCGTCGTCGGCCCAGCATCAACGGTGGTGCGAATAGCCTTCGCCACCTCGACCGGGGCGATGACATGCTCCGGATTGTAATCCTGCAAGCCCTGCAGCATCGGGGTATCCGTCGGACCCGGCGCGACGGTGGACACGCGGATGCCGAGTTCGCCGAGGCGGAGGCCGTCGGCAAGCGCGTAGAGTGCGTGCTTCGTGGCGGCGTAAATGACGTTGTCACCATAGGAGTGGATGCCGGCACCGGAGTTGATGAACACCGCGAGGCCCTCCGCCGCACGCAGCGCAGGCAGCAGAAGGCGGGTCAGCTCTGCTGGCACGTGCACGTTGAGGTCCATCTGCGCACGCCAATCTTCCGGGCTAGCGCTTTCCACTGAGCGCTTATCCGCCCGGGCCGCCGCATGCACGAGCACGTCCACGCGCTCCAGTTCAGAAAGCTCGGTGGGAAGCGCCGCACCATCAAGTAGCGACAGCAGGTCGATGCCCACCGGCACGATGTTCTCCGCCTCCGGCAGCTCCCCGGCGCGCCGCCCTAATGCATACACGCGGTGGTCTCGCGCAAGGTCCTTGATGATCTCCCTGCCCATTCCACCGGTTGCCCCGGTCACAACGGCAGTCTTCACCATGATTGTTCCTCCTTCAGTTAGCGGAAGCGCTTCGGCACATCCGGCTCCCCCAGCGTCAACATCAGGCGATTTGCCCAGTTGAAGAACGCGGAGGAGTTGATGACATCGATGATTGCCAGCGTATCGAAACCCACCTCGCGGAGACCATCCACGTGGGAGGCGTCGAACGCAAAGGGCGACTCGGTCAGGGCCAGGGCGGCGTCACGGATGGCGGACCACTGCGCCGAGCCCAGGTCAGCAGAAACGCCCTCGTCGAGCAGGCGGTCAATCGCTGCGGCGTCACCGCCCTCCTCCTTGGCGCGCTGCTGGTGTACCGATGCGCAGTACTCGCAGCCATTGAGGCGCGAGACCACCGTGGCGGCCAGCTCACGCTGGGCGCGCCCCAATCCGCCGTCGGTGTTGTAGAAAATGTCCAGGTCCGTCAGCGTGCGCGCCTTGAGCGCTGCCGGGTCGCGGGCCAGCAGGCGGAAGTACTCCATGTCGATGCGCTCGGGCTTAATCAGCGCGTCACGCTGCGCGTCGGTGAACTCCTCCTTTGGCTGCGGCGGCACCCACGGCTTCCAGCCTAGGGTGTGTGCCACAAAGCCCTGCGGCTTGACGACGTCCGGCACCAACGTCCCCTCCCCCGGCACCCACTCCGGAGTCTGGGTGGGACGCGGCGCCGCAGTCACAGGCGTGGGCTGGGCGGCACCGGCCAGCACAGACAATCCGTGCGCCACACGCAGTTGGAAGGACAGGAAGCTGACGATCTGTCCCAGGGTCACGATGTCATCGTTGGACCAGCCGGCTGCCTGGAGGTGACCGATCGCGGCCGGGGAGGCGTCCTTGGGGTGGAAAGCCAGAAGGTGGGCGAAGTCGAGGGCGGCGGCGAGACGTGGCGAGCCGTCGAAAAGTGTGAAGCCGCCACCAGAGTATGGGCCGGTGGTGATGCCGCGCTCCACCGCGCGGGCTACTTCTGCGGCGAGCTCCTCGGATTCCTCCGCCAGCAGGTCGGAATAGAACTCCACCGCCTGCGGAGCCTGGTAAATGCCAGCAACAAACGTCGCGATGGCGTAGCGCTCCGCATAGCTGAACGTGCCGGACTCTTTAGGCTCAAGGAGCGCGGCGAAGGAGGCCTGCGCATTCTCCTTAGCTTCAGGCCGGCGCTCGCGCAGCTGGGCGACGTCCTCGCTTGCATCCGCCAGTAGGTTAATAATGTCTGCCATGAACTAATCCTTTCTTGATTGGCCCCAGGCTACAGGCCGAGGTTGAGGTCACCGGCGCGGTAGCGCGAGCCGGGGATGGCCTCGATGAGCTTCCGGGTAAACGGTGACTGCGGGTTGCTAAAGACCTCGGCCGTGGGCCCGCATTCCACCTGCTGGCCCTTCGAGAGCACGGACACGGTATCGGAGATCTGGTTGACCACAGCTAGGTCGTGCGAGATGAAAATGTAGGTCAGGCCAAGCTCCTCCTGTAGCCGGGCCAGCAGCCGCAGGATTTGGGCCTGCACGGTGACGTCGAGGGCGGAAACGGCCTCATCGAGGATGACCAGCTCCGGCTCCACAATCATCGCGCGGGCGATGGCCACACGCTGGCGCTGGCCGCCGGAAAGCTCGCGCGGGCGCCGGTCATAATAATCCGGGTTAAGGGCGACCAGCTCGAGGAACTCTTTGGCCTTGGCTTTCGCGCTGCTTGCCGACGCCCCCTTCAAATTCCGCAGCGGCTCCGCCACCGTCTGGCCAATCGTCTGCTTGGGGTCCAGCGAGCCATAGGGGTTCTGGTAGACCAGCTGGATGTTGTTTCGCTCTTCGCGCGAGGCCTTGCCGCGCAGGCCTACGATGTCGCGCCCGCCGACGGTGATGCTGCCCGCAGTCGGGGTATTGAACATGGCGATGCTGCGCCCGGTGGTGGTCTTGCCGGAGCCGGACTCGCCCACGATGGCGTGGGTCGAGCCCTTAGCCACGGTGAAGGAGATGTCATCGACCGCGGTGAAATCACCGAAGCGCTGGGTCAGGCCTTCGACGCGCACCAAAGGTTCGCCGGCAGCGCGAGTAGTCGGCGCGCCGGTAGATTCAGATGAAGCACGCTGAGTGCTTAGGTTGCCCTGGGGTGCGACGGCGCGGGCAGTTGACGTGCCGGCGTCGGCGACGGTGAGGGAGGGGGCGTCGGCAAGCAGGCGTTTGGTGTAGTCGTGGCGCGGGTTGGTCAGCACTGTGGCGGCTAGGCCTTCCTCGCGCAGCTGGCCAGACTCCATGACCACGACGCGGTCGGCGCGGTCACCGGCCACGGCTAGGTCGTGGGTAATGAAGAGGATGCCCATGCCGAGCTCTGCGCGCATGTCATCGAGGAGGTCGAGGATGATCTTCTGCACGGTGACATCGAGAGCAGAGGTGGGCTCGTCGGCGATGATGAGGTCCGGCTCCAGTGCCACCGCAGCGGCAATGAGTACGCGCTGCTTCATGCCGCCGGACAGCTCATGCGGGTACTGGTGATAGCGGCGCGCAGGGTCATCGATGCCGACGCGCTCCAACAGCTCCAGTGCCTTAGCCTTGCGCTCTGCAGCGCTGCCGACCTTGTGGATGCGCAGCCCCTCCTCCACCGAGGCGCCGATGGTCTGGACCGGGTTGAGGGAGTTATTGGGGTCCTGCGGGATCAGCCCGATGCGACGCCCTCGCAGCTCACGCCACTGACGGCGGCGCAGCGAAGTGATATCGCGGCCATCGAAGGTGATGGTTCCGGCGTCGATGGTGGCATTCGAGGGCAGCAAACCGATGGCTGCCATGGCGGAGGTGGTCTTGCCGGAGCCGGACTCGCCCACGATGGCGGTCATCTGCCCAGGATGCACCTCGAGGCTGACGCCCTGGACCGCGGGAACGTCACCACCTGCGGTGGAATAGGACACGTTGAGGTCCCGCACGTGCAGCAGGGGCTGCGCTGCATTCTTTGAAACAGACATGTTAGGCCTCCACGGGGAAGTTCTGGGACAGACGGTTGGCGGACATCACCACGGCCACCAGCGCGATGCCGGGCAGGATAATGAGCCACCAGGCGGTGGCCATGAAGTCGCGGCCCTCGGCGATGATAAGCCCCCACTCCGGGGTCGGAGGCGGGGCGCCGTAGCCCAGGAAGCCGAGGATCGACAGCTGCAGAATGGCGGTGCCGAATTGAAGGGTGGCCAGGGCAATAACCGGGGTGAGTGAATTGGGAAGGATATGGCGGAAGAGCACGGTGGCGTGGGTGGCGCCCGCACCGTACGCGGCCTCGATGTAGTCCGAGCTGGCTACGGAGATTACCTGGGAGCGGGCCAAGCGCGCGAAGGTCGCCACCGAGGTCGCACCGACAGCCACCGCCGCCTGTACGGAACCAAAGCCCAGCACGATGATGATGGACAGCGACAGCAGGATGCCCGGGATGGACAGCAACACGTCGACCACGCGCATGAGGACGGTATCCACCGCTCCGCGCAAAGAGCCGGCGAGAAGGCCGATCAGCGTGCCGACGACCAGGCCGACGGCCACGGCGATGAGCGCGCCGAGCAGCGACTGGCGGGCACCGTAGATGATGCGCGCGTAGAGATCGCGTCCCACCGCGTCTGTTCCCATGATGTGCCCGGACTCTCCCGGCGGCAAGAGGGCCACATCGGTGCCCGCATAAGGGTCTGCTGAGGTAAACAAGCTCGGGAACAGGGCCGCCAAGAAAGCGATCGCGAGGATCACGATGGCGATGATGGAACCCGGCGCGAGCCACGGGTTAGAGGTCTGGCGGCGCGGCGCCCGTGTAGAACGCAGCGGCTTAGTGTGCGTCATGCTCATGAGCGCACCGTCCTTTCCGAAGTAGTGGCCGAGGAGTCAGTCGCCGGAGTGGCGGCGGAATCTGTGCGGTGAGCAGAACTGCGTTCCGAGGTGCTGGCGCGCAGGCGCGGGTCCAGCACCGGGTAGAGCAGGTCCACCACGAGGTTGATGATGATGTAGGAAGTGGCGGCGATGAGAACCACTGCCAGCAGAACCGGGGTATCGCGGTTAGCCACGGCCTGGGCCACCATGTATCCCAAGCCGGTGCGGCCGAAGACGGTTTCGGTCACCACGGCACCGCCAACGAGTTCACCGAAGAGCAGGCCCGCCATGGTCAAGGTAGGCAGCAACGAGTTACGCAAGACGGTGCGCCAGAAAATCCCGGACTCCGAGGCACCGCGTGCGCGTACCGCTTGAACGAAGGGCCGTGATTGCGTCTCGTCGATGGAGCGAATCAGCACCTGAATCAACGGCGCGGCCATGGGCACCGACAGCGTCAGGGTAGGTAGGATGAGGCCCTCCACGCTGCCGGGTTCGATAACGCGCACCCAGCCCAGCTGGAAGGAGAAGAACTGGATGAGCAGGATGGCAATCCAGAATCCCGGCAGAGAGACCATGAAGGAAGGCAGGCCTCGGAAGAAGGAACCGATGGCACCGAGCCCCGGCAGCGTCGCTAGGAAGGCAACGAGCACGGCCACGATGAGTGCCACGCCGATGGCGCTGGCGGCGAGGATGAGGGTGTGGGGAAGGGCGTCGGCAAGCAGCGTAGCTACCGGGGCGCCCGACTGCGTCGAGTTACCAAAGTGCCCGGTAAGGAAGCCACCCAGGGACGTGAAGTACTGCACGAAGAGCGGCTTGTCCGCGCCCATTTCCTCCCGGATGGCGTCAATCTCCGCCTGGGATAGGCCCAGAGCGGGGTCGCCGAAGCGGGACTGCACGGCATCCGACGGCAGCGCCGACAGAAGCAGGAAGGCCACGGTGTAGGTAATGAGCAGCACGAGGAGGGCCTGCCCAATGCGGCTGAAAATCTGGCGAGTTGTCATTTATTTCTCCTCCTCATTCGATGCTGCGCGCTGCGGCGCGGCGTCGATGCTGACCTCGTAGAACCACGGGCGTGCCACCGATTCCGGGCTAAAACCCGAAATGCCCGGCCGCACGGCATAAACCACGGGTTCCTCGAAGAGCGGGAGCACATAGGCCTGCTCGGTGAGGTAGTCCTGGACCTCTTCCGTGGCCTTGGTGCGGCCTTCTTTATCGGGGGTATCGAGGACGGCGTCGAGAAGCTCCTGCAGGTGTTCGTCGATGGGATTGCCCTCCGCGTCCTGGTTGAGGAAGGCATCGCGGTTGTTGATGCCGTAGAGCGAGGTGATGACGTCGTAGTCGGCGCGGCCCACCATCGAGTGGTAGATCTGCACCTTGTTGATGTCCTTGGCATCGGCATTCTGGGTGGCCTGGTCACCAGCATTGACCTGGATACCAATGCCCAGGGCGCGCAGCTGATCCTGCACCATGGTCATGACTTCCTTGGAGCGCGGCTGCGGCAACGCGGTGTTGGTGCGCAGGACGAGGCGCTGGCCGTCCTTGACGCGGATGCCATCGGGCCCGGGCTCCCATCCGGCCTCATCGAGAAGGCGCTTGGATTCCTCCGGGTCGAAGGTATAGGCGGCGGACTGGTCCTTATACGCCAGGCCGGTCTCGGCCACGGAGGAGGTGGCGAGCGGGTAGGACTCGGAGAAGAGCACGCGAAGGATCTCCTCGCGGTCCACGCCGTGGATGATGGCCTCGCGCACGCGCTTGTCTTGCAGCAGCGGGTGGTCGAAGCGGAAGGCGAACTGGTTGTTCATGGAGTTCGTGCCGCGTGAGACGATGTCAACACCTTGTTCTTTCAGCAGCGGCTCCTGCGGGGCTGAGATCTGGCGGGCGATATCGGCCTGGCCGGAAAGGATTGCTCCGGTGCGCACGGATTCCTCGGCGGCGAGGATGTAGTGGACGCCGTCGATCTCCGCGCGGCCCTGGTGCTTGGCCGCTGGTGGGGCCCAGTCGTAGTCCTCACGGGTCTTGAGCTTGAGGTCGGTGCCGATTTCTTCCGACTCCACTACAAAGGGGCCAGAGCCAATAACGTTGACCGCGTTGCCGGGGCCGAAGCCCTCGTTGTCTAGAGCCAACGTGGAATCAGAGAGCAGGCCGGCGTTATAGGCGGAGGTGGCTTGGAGGAAACCCGGGGAGGGCTGAGTGAAGTAGAACTTCACGGTGTCCTCGTCCACGACTTCGCCGCGGTCATAGTTGGCGATCTGCTCGGAGCTGGTCAGCGTGCGGGATTTATCGCCGCGGCCGAAGAGGTCGAAGTTGGCCACGACGTTCTCGGCGGTCAAAGGAGAACCATCGGAGTAGGTGACGTCGGTGCGGATAGTAAACGTGTATTCCGTGGCATCGGCGTTGACCTTGGGCATCTCCGTGGCGATCCATGGCGAGAGTTCCAGGGTCTCGGGATCCTGATAAAGGAGGCGGTCGGTCAGCTGGTTGACCACGCCACCGTTGGGGTAAAAGCCGGCGGCCGGCGGATAGAGCGTGCGGAAGAATTGCGGCTCGAGGTAGGTGAGGACGTTATCCTCCCCGTCCGGCCGATCCGCGGCAGAGCAGCCCGCTAAGGCGAGGGCTGCTGCCAGGGTGGCGGCGAGTGCGCGTAGAGTTTTCACGGTAATGCTTTCAGAAAGTCGGTAGTCGGTTTGTGCTGTGTCTCTGGATTTAACACAACGCATACTGAGCGGTATTATTCCACTAGACAGCACAGTCTAAAAGTTTGAGGTTGATTTATATGCCCGCCATCGCCATCGTCGGGGCCGGCCCGCGCGGTATCTCGCTGGTCGAGCGCCTTGCGGCCCATCTGCGCGCGACCCCCCTTCATTCACCCCTGCGACTCCACATCATCGACGATGCCCCGCTGGGCGCCGGCCGCATTTGGGATACGGATCAGACCCGCACGCTGTGCATGAACACCCTGGCTGGCGCGGTCACGTTATTCACCGAGCCTGATTCCACGACCACCGCGCCGGTGCTGGAGGGTCCCATTCTCTACGAGTGGATCCAGCTTCTGCGCGGCGAGCGCCCCGACATCGCGCCCGCCAAGCTAAAGCTTTATGATTCCCACCCGCCGCGCGAGGGGCTCGCCGCCTCATTTGCCACAGAGCTCGCGCAGACCCGCCCGGAATCCAACCCTTCCCGCGCGCTCTACGGCGCCTACTTGGAGTGGGTCTTCGAGGTTGCACTGGCCCAGCTGCCGGAGAACGTGGACGTCGTCCAGCACCGTGCGCGCGCGTTGTCCGTAGAGGAGCGCGGTGAACAGGACGCCATCGAGCTTTCCGACGGCACCACCGTCACCGCCGATGCCACCGTCCTGGCTTATGGCTGGCAAGTGCCTGCCCTGACCGAGTCCGAGCGTGCCCTGGCGGAGGCCGCAGATTCCGGCCTGCACTGGGTGCGCCCAGATAACCCGGTGGAGCAACCGGTGTCTGAGGTTCCTGCGGGCGAGAAGGTCCTAGTTCGGGGCCTGGGCATGGGCTTCTTCGACGTCATGGCGCTGCTCACCATCGACCGCGGCGGCGAGTTCGTCGAGGATCCCTCCACCCGCTCCGGGCTGCGCTACGAGCCCAACGGCGAGGAACCGCACTTCATCGTCTCCTCCGGCCGCGGCTACCCTTATATCCCGAAGTCGGAGTATCACGCGCTGCCACCAAAGGCTGAGCTGACCCGCTTCCGCGCCGCGGTCGTCGCGCTTGATCCGGAAGCGGAGCTGGACTTTAGCACGCAGCTGCTACCGCACATTCTGCGTGATTCCTACGCCGAATACTACGAGAACCAGGCTCGTGTATTCCCAGATGCCCTGCAGCGCCCGCTTGCGGATATCCTCGCCACGATTGATTCCACGGAGCTCACCGCCCCAGATCTCCGAGGCATGGCGGATCAGCTGCGCGTGGCGCTGGAGGGCACATCGACTGCCCCCCTCGACCTTGCCCACTGGGCGAACCCGCTGGCGGACTTCGACAGCGCGGAGGGCGCCGAGATCACCGAGTACATCGCCGAGGGCCTCGCCCGCGATATCCGGGAGGCCGTCGCCGCCGCCGATTCCCCGCTGAAGTCCGCGCTGTGGGCCATCTCAGCCGCGCGCAAGCCCTCCTCCATCGCCGGCTCGGAGGGCCGGATGACGTGGGAGTCCCGGACCAGCACCTACAAGGAGTTCATGGCCTTTGGGCAGATGGTGGGCTCCGGCCCGCCGCTCTTCCGCACCCGCCAGCTGCTGGCGCTTGTCGACGCCGGCCTCGTCACCTTCCTGGGCCAGCGCCCCCAGCTGGAGATCGGTGAGAAGTTCACGCTGCGCACCGCGCACGGCGAGGCTTCCTCCACCTGGCTTATCGACGCCTGGATGCACTCCCCCGATGTCCGCCGCGCCGGCGACCCACTTGCGGTATCCCTCAACGGACGTGTTCGCGCGTTCGTCGACCATGGGCAGGCCACCGGCTCGCCGGAGACGACATGGAACCGTCGCGTGGTCAACCCCGGCGGCACCGAGGACCCGCGCCTGCACATCGTCGGCATCCCCACCTATTCGCAGTGGCCGGATACCACCATCTCCCCCATGCCGGGCACCGATCCGCTCATGCTGCAAGAAACCGACCGCACGGCCGGTTCCCTGCTCACTTCCCTCTAACCTCACACAGCGCAAGCGCCGAGGCCCACACTGCCTTGGCGCTCTCGGTGGTTTTAGTCCAGGGCGTCGAGGGCTTGCTCCAAGTCTGCGAGCAGGTCATCAATGGACTCAATGCCCACGGAGATGCGCACGAGGTCTGCCGGCGGGACGAGTTCGGAGCCTTCCGCGGAGATATGCGTCATGTTCTGCGGGTGCTCGATGAGGGACTCCACACCGCCGAGTGACTCCGCCAATGAGATGAGCTTGGTGTTGAGACAGATCTGGCGAGCATGCTCCTCGCTATGGAAGCGCACGGACATCATGCCGCCAAAGCCGCGCATCTGCTTCTTCGCCAGCTCGTGGCCCGGATGCGAGGGCAGGCCCGGGTAGAGAACCTGCTTGACCTCCGGGCGGGACTCCAGGAATTCCGCCACGGCCTGTGCATTGGAGCAGTGGCGATCCATGCGAACCTCCAGGGTCTTTATGCCGCGGGCGGTGAGGTAGGCGTCAAAAGGCGAAGACACCGCGCCGACGTTGCCCTGGAAGTACAGCAGGCGCTCATCCATCTCAGCGGAGTTGGTCACGACCGCACCACCCAGCACATCCGAGTGGCCGCCCAGGTACTTCGTGGTGGAGTGCAGAACGTGATCCGCGCCCAGCTCCAGAGGGTTCTGCAGGTAGGGAGTGGCGAAAGTGTTGTCGACGACAATCTGGACGTCGCCAGCCGCCTTGACTGCCTTAGTGACCGCAGCGATATCCGTGATCGTCGTCGCCGGATTGGTCGGGGTCTCCAACCAAATGAGCTTGGTGTTCTCCTTCAACGCCGCCTCCACCGCCGCGGTATCGGCGGTATTAACGATGGACAGCTCGATGCCCCACTCACCGTAGTCATGGTGCAGGAGACGGTACATGCCGCCGTAGGCATCGTTACCCAAAATCACGTGGTCACCTGGGCGCACGATGATACGGATGAGGGTATCGACGGCCGCCATGCCCGTGGCGAAACAGCGAGCATACTCGGCATTCTCTAGCGCCGCGAGGGTCTTCTCTAGGGAATGAACGGTGGGGTTGGCCACGCGGCCATACTCGTAGCCGCCGCGCAGCTGCGCGAGGCCGTCCTGCTGGTACGTGGTGGAAGCGTAAATCGGTACGTTGATGGATCCCATGTAAGGATCCGGCTGGTAACCGGCATGGATGGAACGGGAAGAAAAGCCAAGAGTGCGGTTGTCAGTCATGAGGCACAAGTCTAGACCAAGCTGTTCAGTTGCGAGAAAGACTAGCTTTTTATATTCAACTCTCTTCCCTACTATCGATAGGCGTCAGTCGTGAGCGACAAAAAGAAAGGACACGCGTGACTGCATTATCCGCACGCCTAGGCTCAGCCTCCGAAACAACCAACGACGCCGTCGACACAGTCACCAGGTGGTGGCAGACCGAAAACATGCAGTCCTGGCTCATAGACAAACCCATCGGCATCGCGCTCATCCTCATAGTCGCCATCATCGGTAGCTGGCTGCTGCGTCGGCTCATCACCAAACTGGCAGACAACAGCATCAAGAAAGGCAAGCTCAGCTCGCCGCTCTCCCCTCGCAAAGCTCACCGAACAACCGATAAGGCGCTCGAGAAAACGCAAGAGGCACGGCGCACCTCCCGCATCCAGACTCTCGCCGGCGTCGGCCGCTCCGCGGTCGCCATATTCGTCTGGGTCTGGGCAGTGCTGGCCATCTTAGACAAGCTCGGAGTCAACGTCGCCCCGCTCGTGGCCTCAGCCGGCGTGGTTGGTGTCGCCCTTGGTTTCGGTGCCCAGGCGCTGGTCAAGGACTTCCTCTCCGGCATTTTCATGCTCATGGAGGACCAGTACGGCATCGGTGACACCATCGACCTCGGCAACGGGGTCTTCGGCGATGTAGAGTCCATTTCCCTGCGTATCACCACGGTCCGCGACATCGATGGCGCGCTATGGTACGTCCGCAATGGCGAAATCCTGCAGGTGGCCAACCACTCCGACCGCTACTCCGTAGCCCGCGTCCAGGTCCCCATCGCGCTGAGCAACGACCCCACCCGAGCAGTCGACGTCATCACCACCGCAGCAGAAGAAGCCGCCCGCGACTCCGACATCAAGGACTTCATCCTGGCCACCCCCACGGTCAACGGCATGTCTGGCCTGGAAGTGGACCACATGTCCTACCGCGTTTCCGTCAAGACGCTACCGGGCAAGCAGTGGGATGTGCAGCGCGCCATGCAGGCGAAAATCCTCACCGCCATGCACACGGAAGGAATTACCACGCCCTACCCGCGGGGGATGGCTATCTTTGATCTGGAAGAACCCAGCCTGACGAGAAAGGAAGATTAGGCGTGCAACCAACGAGCGTGTACGACGCCGTCGGCGGAATGGAGACCTTTGAGAAACTCGTCGGCGGTTTCTACGCCCAGGTGCGCGAGGATGATCTCATCGGCCCGATGTACCCACAGCAGGACTGGGAGGGATCAGAACAGCGCCTGACCTGGTTCCTTGTGCAGTATTGGGGAGGGCCACAGCTCTTTTCCGAGCAGCGCGGCCACCCTCGCCTGCGCATGCGCCATGCGCCCTACCCCATCGACATGGCCGCCCATGATCGCTGGCTCGAGCTCATGGGCAACTCCTTGGCGCAGATCGACGAGGAGACCATCCCGCCGGCCTATCGCGCCATGATTTGGGACCACATGGAGCGAGTGGCGGCGATGCTCATCAACCGCGCTCCCTAAAGCCCGAAGGCGTCCTTTACCGGCTGGGACAGCAGCTCTCCCCCACGAGTCATGAGTCCATCGCCCAAGCCTGGGTAGCGCTCAACCGCACCGTCAAAGCCATCAGCAGCCACTGCACGCATATAGGGCAGCGTGGCAGAGCCCAACGCCCGGGCGGAGGTATTCGCTACCGCGCCCGGCATGTTGGCCACGCAGTAGAAGATCGTGTCGTGCACCTTGAAGGTGGGCTCGTCGTGCGAGGTCTTTCGGGAGTTTTCAAAGCAGCCGCCTTGGTCAATGGCGACGTCGACAAGCACAGCCCCCTTCTTCATCCGCTCGACCACATCTTCGCGCACCAACTTCGGCGCCGCAGCACCTGGAACCAACACCGCGCCGATAACCAAGTCCGCCTCCAGCAACTCAGCCTCGAGCGCCGCCGGATCCGACACAATCGTGCGCACGCTGCCCTGATACTGCTCATCGAAGCGCTGCAACACGTGCGGGTCAAGGTCCAACACCGTCACCTCGCCGCGCAGGCCGTGCGCCATTGCTACTGCCGACGCCCCCACTTGGCCACCACCGATAACGACAACGCGGGCTGGCCGCGTGCCTGGTACGCCAGCAACCAGCAAACCTCGCCCACCTTCGGTGGAGAGCAGATGGTGCGCGCCCTCGATTACGGCAAGACGACCAGCAACCTGGGACATCGGGGTCAACAGTGGTAGGGTGCCGCGAGAATCGGTCACGGTTTCATAGGCTACGGCCGTCGTCCCCGATGTGATCAGCGCTTCCGTCAACGGGCGGTCCGCAGCCAAGTGCAGGTAGGTGAACAGCAGGAGGTCCTCGCGCAGATATCCATATTCTGACTCGAGTGGCTCTTTAACCTTGACCACCATATCCGCAGCCCAGGCCTCCGCTGCGGAGGGAACGATGGTCGCGCCGATCTCTTCATAGCTGGAGTCCGGAAAAGAAGCACCTTCCCCGGCCGTTGTTTCCACTACAACCTCATGGCCATCCTTCACCAGCGTCCCGGCCGCGCTGGGGGTAAGCGCGACGCGGTTTTCGTTATTCATGATTTCTTTGGGTACGCCAATACGCATGCTTCGAGCCATCTCCTTTTGCTGAAGAAAAAGAATTCGACCCCTTTAGGGTAACGCAGATCACCCCTTAGATGTGTTGTTCCTGCTCAGCAGGCACGGCTCCCCGTCAGACGTTAGTATGCGGAGCATGAGCACACTGCGCGATGTACGGTCCTGTAAGCCCCATCATCACTCACGGAGTTACGGGGTGGGCCTCGGCGCTGATCGCAGTGGGCACAGGAATAGCACTCTTATGCAAAGCCCCGCCGTGGACGGTCGCCGTAGGCGCCGCACTGGCGGGGTACGCACTGCTTTAGACCTTTAGAACAAGGACAGCCGCGTCGAGTGGTAAACGCTGCCATAAGGCGCATCAAGGCGCACCCAGCGCCCCTTGCCCGCCACGCGAAGGTGGCGGGGGATCTCGAGTGAGGCGGCAAAGCCCGGGATGAGCCCCAAGCTCGTGCAGGCGAAAATCATCCGCATAGGAATCTCCACCTGAGTCTCCGCATCATTCACGGTGAGCACCGTCTGATTCAGCAGGCTCTTCGGAGGTCCCATCGGCCCGGAGAATTGGCGGGCCAGCTGGCGGCCCTTGTCCGCGAGTTCACGGACAACGTCGACTGGCAGCGAGTCGATCTCCTTAAAACCCTGTGCCGGCGGCAAGGCCCCCGGCCAGGACGGATCACGTGCTGGACCTAAATCAAGTTCCACGCCTCCCTCGTGGCCGAGGGAATCAGGGGCGGTGTGGAGGGCGTCGAGAAGCGCCTGCGCCGACACCACGGCACCGTCGCGGCCCACGGTCCCCTCGCAACGCCGAGCCACGACGACGTCGAACGGCGTGGTCACAAAGACCTCAGCCTGGTTGGTGTCGTACTGACGCAGGCGCACCGCTGCGGATGCATCCAGCCCCGTCGCGCGGGAGAGGAGGGCGCGCAGCCCTACCCCACCGCTGCGCAATGTCAGAGTTTCGCGCTCCATTACTGCTGCTCAAGCTCGACGACAGCGTGCTCCAGGATAATGTTGCGCTCCTGCTCAGAGACCTCTCGCGGCATCTGAGTATCCGGGTCAATGGTGACCTGCACGCAATCAATGACGCAGGCCACTTGGCCCTGCGCATCCTTGATCGTCTGGCGAGTAGTGAAAGACGTGGTGCCGAGGCGCACCACCGTGGTTTCCACCGTCACCGTTCCATGGCGTCCATCCCACTTGATGGGGCGGACATAGTCCGCTTCGATGTGACGAACGAAAGCCACCATATTGACGCCACGTGCGTAGAAGTGGTGCATGGCAAAAGCCAAGCGCGCCTCCTGCGCCAGCTCAATGAAGTTGGCATTCATCATGTGGCCGTACATGTCAAAGTCCGACCAGCGCACGCCCACAGTAAGCGCGTGGACGTTGTCCTTGGTCTCCTCCGACACAACATTCTGAGCGGACATTCCAAGTTCCTTCCGGAGTTCGTGCTTTAACGCTAGGGACTTAAAGGCCCTAGCGGCTGAGCTTACGGTGGGTAACGCGGGACGGGCGTGCAGCCTCCTCGCCGAGACGCTCGACCTTGTTCTTCTCGTAGTCGCCGAAGTTGCCCTCGAACCAGAACCACTGGCCTTCTGCGACGTTGCCCTCCCACGCCAAGATGTGAGTACAGGTGCGGTCGAGGAACCAGCGATCGTGGGAGATGACCACGGCGCAGCCAGGGAACTTCTCCAGGGCGTTTTCCAGCGAGCCCAGGGTTTCCACATCCAAGTCGTTGGTCGGCTCATCGAGAAGGATCAGGTTGCCGCCTTCCTTGAGGGTCAAGGCCAGGTTCAGGCGGTTACGCTCACCACCAGAGAGGACCTTGGAAGGCTTCTGCTGGTCAGCACCCTTGAAACCGAAAGCGGAGAGGTAGGCGCGGGACGGCATCTCGTTCTGACCGACGTGGATGTAATCCAGCCCGTCGGAGACGACCTCCCACACGGTGGCCTCCGGGTCGATGTTCTCGCGGCCCTGGTCAACATAAGACAGCTTAACGGTCTCGCCGACGTCAACGGAACCCGAATCCGGCTGCTCCAAGCCCACGATGGTCTTGAACAGGGTGGACTTACCCACACCGTTCGGGCCGATAACGCCGACAATGCCGTTGCGCGGCAAGGTGAAGGAAAGATCCTTGATGAGGACACGGCCGTCGAAGCCCTTGGTCAGGTTCTTGACCTCCACGACCTTGTTACCCAGGCGCGGCGGAGTCGGAATCTGAATCTCTTCGAAGTCGAGCTTCTTGTACTGCTCGGCCTCCGCAGCCATTTCCTCGTAGCGCTGGAGACGAGCCTTGTTCTTGGCCTGGCGGGCCTTCGCGCCGGAGCGAACCCACGCGAGCTCGTCCTTGAGGCGCTTCTGCAGCTTCTTGTCCTTAGCGCCAGCAATCTCGAGACGCTCGGCCTTCTTCTCCAGGTAGGTGGAGTAGTTGCCCTCGTAGGGGTAGAGCTTGCCGCGGTCCACCTCACAGATCCAGCCCGCGACGTGGTCGAGGAAGTAGCGGTCGTGGGTCACGGCGAGGACCGCACCCGGGTAGGACTCGAGGTGCTTCTCCAGCCACTGGACGGACTCGGCGTCAAGGTGGTTAGTGGGCTCGTCGAGCAGCAGCAGGTCCGGCTCGCTCAGCAGCAGCTTGGCCAGCGCGACGCGGCGGCGCTCACCACCGGAGAGGTTGGTCACTGGGTCATCGGACGGCGGGCAGCGCAGTGCTTCCATGGCCTGCTCGATCTTGGAATCCACTTCCCAGGCATCGGCAGCATCCAGCTCCTCCTGGAGCTTGCCCATCTCCTCCATGAGTTCATCGGAGTAGTTGGTGGCCATCTCTTCGGCAATCTCTTCGAAGCGCTGCTTCTTCTGGAAAATTTCTCCAAGGCCCTCTTCGACGTTCTCACGGACCGTCTTTTCCTCGTTGAGCGGCGGCTCCTGGAGGAGGATGCCGACGGTCTTGCCCGGATCGATGAAGGCCTCACCGTTGGAAGGCTGATCCAGTCCGGCCATAATCTTCAGGATCGAGGACTTACCTGCACCGTTGGGGCCCACGACGCCGATCTTGGCGCCCGGGTAGAAAGCCATGGTGACGTTGTCCAAAATAACCTTGTCACCGATGGCCTTACGCACGTTTTTCATCGTGTAGATGAATTCGCCCATGTTTCACCCTTTGCTTTTGTCAGGATTGGTAAATAACAGTACAAAGACTACATGACATGGGCGGCGGTAGTCCTTTGTCCTTAGACCATCGCTTCTTCTGGCTCCGGTTCAAGGTATGGCTCAGCCCCGGACTGCGCTTGCTGACGGTCCGCCGCGGTGTCCTGCGGAGTATCTCCCGGCCGCAATGCAGCTGGCATTGCTTCTTCCGTTGCACTCTCCGAGCCTTCTGTGCTCTCTGTGTTCTGCGTATCCCTTGCGTTCTGTGAATCGCTCGGCGGCGCCGTGTAATCCACGTCCAAAACCGGCGGATTCTCCCCTAGCCAGAGGGCTTCGCTGCCCTCCTCACCATAGGAGGTACCGATCTTTGTAGAGGTGATGCAGAAGCGGTTGAGGTCCAGGCCCACGTGGGCGATTTTGATATAGGTCCTAGAGCGCTTCGCACCGTGCTGATCTTCCCACCGGTCAGTCACGATGGAGCCCATAACGAAGACGGGCATGCCCTTAAACAGTGACTTCTTCACGTTGATGGCGCACTGCCCCCACACTTCTCCATCGATAAAGTTGAGATCCAGCTCCCGCCATACGGTTTTGCCTTCCTCGTCTTTCTCCGGAACGCTGCGGGAAGAAGCGATACGGATGCGGGCCTTATACATGGTGTCGCTGATTTTGGTCAGGTGCGGGTCGTGAGTCAGACGTCCTGTAATGGAAATTGGGTATTGAGACATTGCTTGATTCCTTTGCTGGTCATGGCTGGTAGCTTTCTTGCGGTTGAGGAAGCGATGCGCCTCCCTTACCTCGCATCTTTGCCACCAGGAACAGCACCCGCAATGACTCCGCCAGCAACCTGTGGATAACTTGTTGCAAGCGTCAACAAAAAATCCGTTTATCCAGGCAGAAGTACCCTTTCCATCACCCTGGACGCGCCAGCTCTCTCGTGCTGGCACCCCTAGTGCTGGCGGAAGCTAGATTCGTCGCCTTCCCCCATTTGCTTGAGCATCGCGTTATAGCGTTCCAGATCAGCATCGCCGTCCACGTCTGCCTTAGCATCATAGCGCCGAGCAGTCGCGCGATCTTCCCGCAGCCAGTCCCGGAATAGTGAGCCGAACACAATCACCAGCGGGAATTGGCCGAATCCCCAAGAAATGCCGCCGCCGGTCCGCTGGTCCTTCACAAAGTCCGGGTTCCACGGCAGGTTCAAGGATTCATAGAAGTCCAAACCAAGAATCACCTGCATCTGCATGAGATAAACACCGGCGAAGAGGTGCAGGGGCATCGACACAAACAGAATCAACAGGCGAACGCCCGTGGGCGCGCGCCACGGCAGCGGATCCGGGCCGATGACCTCCCAGTAGTAGATATAGCCGGAAATCAAGAAGACCCAGTTCATGATGACGTGCCCTGCATGTTCCGAAATGGCGACCTCATAGAAGCTCGGGAAGAGGTAGAGCACGTAGAGGATGGCCAGGAACTGCAGGACATTGACCGCTGGGTGCGTGAGCACACGCAGGGTACGGGATTTGGTGAGGGCGACGGCGGCGTCGTGAAGCGTCGGCTTGCCCGGCTCACCCGGCTCAAAGGCTTCCATCACCAGCGTCACTGGGGCGCCCAACACGAGGCACAGGGGAATTGCCATCGACAGAATCATGTGCACCAACATGTGCATGGAGTACAGCGCCGGCATGTATAGGCCGATGCCATTGCTCAGGATCAGCGTCAGGCCCAGTGAGCCCACAAGGAACCAGGTAGTACGCACCGCCGACCACGTCAGCCCACGCTGCTTCAGACGCCAGAGCGCGTACAGGTAGAAGCCGGCTAGCACGAGTCCGAGCGAGCCAAACATGAGATCAAAGCGGAACATGGTCCACACGTTGGTGGCTGTGGGGGCGTCGAAAAGCTCGTAGCCCACGAGGATCTGCATGGCGTTGAGGTTCGGATCCCGCGGCGGCGGGGGCGGTGTACGGCCCATCGAGATGGCCACGCCGACTGTGGCCGCCATGATGAGAACCTCCACCACGGCCACCCGGATGAACAGGCGCGGCGCGCGTTGCAGCTGGGGAATGGTGACCCGGCGATGCACAAAGCCGATGGCCGCGAGCACCACGGTGAGCACTGTTTTGCTCAACACCAGCAAGCCATAGCGAGTGGTGAATAAATCCCCTAGCTCAACGCGGATGAGCGCGTTGACCACACCGGTCGCCGCCAGCCCCAAGATGGACAGCAGCGCAACCGTAGAGTAGCGGCGAACCGCCACGCCCATGTCAGGGCCTAGGCGGCGGCCATGCGCAATGAGACCCATGAGCCCGCCGACCCACAGCATGATGAAGAAAAGGTGCAATAGCAGCGAGTTCGTGCCGTAATCATGATCGCCGCCGGAGGCCGAGTGACCCTCCATGCCGAGGGGCACCGTCAACAACAGCGACAGGAAGAACGTGGCAACCTGTCCCGCCCAGGTGCGCGCAACAAAGCCCATGATGGCAACGAGCGCTGCGATTCCCGCGGTGAGCAGC
Source organism: Corynebacterium sp. UMB6689 (assembly GCF_030215295.1). NCBI lineage: Bacteria > Bacillati > Actinomycetota > Actinomycetes > Mycobacteriales > Corynebacteriaceae > Corynebacterium > Corynebacterium sp. UMB6689. Next base: position 19,682 of record NZ_JASOLS010000010.1, read on the forward strand.
CACACTTGCGACGTGGCAATCTGCCCCACCGCCATGCCCATCAGCTCTGGGTTGAGGACTTGGCCCAACGGGGTACCGGTGAGGTCCGACATCACGAGGGGAACCTCAATCAACGACACCACCGCAGCGCCCACGGCGGCCCACGCGCCGGTGCGCGCCGCAATGTGCCCATCGACGGTCAGGCCAGCCTCGATGAGACGCTCGTTGTCCTTGTCCGGCACGGCCGGGTAAATCAAGAAGGCGCTGGACATAAATGAACCGATGGCTAGCGCCATGAGCATCCAGGCAACCGCACGGAAGAAGGGAAGGCCGAACGTTGTCATGCGGCCTGGGTCAGGGATGCCCAGGGCGGCAAGCGAATCCGCGAGAAAGAACAAGGAAATAATTCCTCCCACGAGGCCCGCGAAGACGACGAAAGAAAAATTCAACAAGCGGGAAGGCTGCGCTCCCGACCCCGAGTGCGCCAGCCCCCGAAAGTGCTGTGAACTGGGATTTTCTTTCTCAGTGTGCATGGTGGGCAGTCTACCGCCACAGACGTTCTCTTACCTAAAAGGTAAATTATTCTCAGCATTCGTGTAGTCTGCTCTCATGGACTCTCGCCAGCTTCACCACTTTCGGGCCGTCGTAGATCACGGTTCTTTCACGCAAGCTGCGGAAGCGCTACAGCTCACACAACCTTCTTTGAGCCTGACCGTCCGCAAGCTTGAAAAAGATCTCAATGTGAAGCTACTTTCCCGCGGACGCGGCGGAGTCCACACCACGGAGGCTGGGGATTATCTCTACGGCGTGGCTACCTCGATCGATTCCCTCCTCACCACCGCCACCGCCCGCCTTGCCGAATTTGCTTCCTCAACACCAGCGCAGAACTAACACCAGCGATAGCCCGATAATCAGGTGGTCCGCAGCGGTGCGTTATGATGTTTTCGGTACGCCTCCATAGCTCAGTGGATTAGAGCAGTGGGTTTCTACCCCATGTGTCGCGGGTTCGAATCCTGCTGGGGGCACGCAGGTCAAGGCCACTTTCTAGGGCTTCACTAAGCCTCAGAAAGTGGCCTTTGGGCACAGATTGGACTCTCTTCCATGGACATCACCCTCGCGACTTTTGACCACGCCCCGGAATCAGCGCTGCGCGGTATGCGCTTCACTAACGCGTGGGTACCGGCACCAAGCTATGCGGCATCACGCCGCGCGGTGCTCACCGGACAATATCCACAGCGCGGAGCCACAACGCGCATCACGGAGATTTTCAAGGCCGCTGGCTTCGAGGTTCGGGAGGATACCCAGCCAGCTTCTTCGCAGGTCTTTCGTCTTCTCGAACAGCCGAACCCCCAGCTACTGGACACCCTCGATGGTGTGGTGGCGGTGGCTTCCCTGCAGGGAGATAAGGCCGCCATGTCCCTCCTGTGGCCCGGGGTTGCAGAATCCGGAGAGTGCACAGAGCTCGTCTCCCCGCTCGACTTGGCACCCACGCTCGCGGCGATCGCGGGGCTCGATGTGCGCCCCAACGCCCCGCTGTCTTTCGATGGGCTCAACTTGGTGCCGGTCCTCCGCTACGGGGCATCCGGGCACGCGGCTCTCTTCTTCGACAACGGCGTGCGCATGCAGGACGCCGTGCTTGTCGACGACTCCGCCACCCCACCCAGCGCCTTGCCACGCTTGCGCGAAGAGTGGGAAACGTGGAAGCGGTTCATGGCTCTGGGCCCGCTGCAGTAACTACTCCACTGGGATGACAACCCAGAGGATGAGGTAGAGCAGAATGCCTGAGAAGCCCAGTAGGGTCGCAACAACGAAGAGAATGCGCACCAGGGTCGGATCAAGGTTGTAGGTGTGTGCGATGCCGCCGCACACACCTCCGAGCATCGTGTCAGTTGTGGAACGGGTCAAACGTTGGTTGTTCATGATCTCTCCTTTCACCTTCCATTATCCAGAGTTGGGACTGAGGATTCATCGGTGTTTACCCTGATTTAAACCCTGATTGCTCTACGCTGGGTGGAGACTTCCCACCCTGAGAGAAAGGATGCCGCTTATGGCTCACTCCCCTGGGCTGCCCGCCCCTACCCGCTCCTCCTATGCGCTGCTGACCGGCGCTAGCCAGGGAATTGGCGCTGCGATGGCCAAGGACCTGGCCGCCCGCGGCTACAACGTCATCCTCGTCGCACGCCGCGAAGACGTCCTCGAGTCCATCGCTGCGGATCTGCGCTCACGCCACGAGGTGGACGCCATTGCGCTGGCAGCGGACCTCTCCGAGGCAGCGGACGTGGACCGCGTCATCGAGTTCATGGCGGGCAAGGAAATTTCCATCATCGTCAACTCAGCGGGTATCGCCAGCTTTGGCAAGTTCATGGATCAGGACTGGGACTATGAAACCCGGCAGTTCGACCTCAACGGCAAGGCCGTTCACCGTCTGACGCGCGCTGCTCTGGAGCAGATGCTGCCGCGGCGCAGCGGCGCTATCTGCAATGTGGGCTCGGCGGCGGGCAACGTTTCCATTCCAAACAATGCCACCTATGTTTTCACCAAGGCAGGTGTCAATGCCTTTACTGAGGCCCTGCACTACGAGCTCAAGGGCTCCGGCGTGACCTGCACGCTGCTTGCCCCTGGCCCGGTGCGCGATGCCGTCATCCCCGAAGAAGAGCAATCGATCGTGGACAAGGTCGTCCCGGATTTCTTGTGGACCACCTACGAGTCTTGCTCTGAAGAAACTCTGGAGGCCATGGCCCGCAACCAGCGCCGCGTGGTCCCCGGGCCACTTTCGAAAGCAATGAACGCGCTGGGCAAGATTGTGCCCACCCCAATTGCTGCACCGCTCATCGGTAGCTTCTATTCGAAGATGGCTTAGAACACCACAATGCCCGCTCTCCTGTTTTAAAGAGAGCGGGCATTGCTTTACTTACCTTGGAGCGGCGATTGCTCCGCGATAGCTTTCTGCGCGGCTTCCTGCCGGGCAGCCTTGCGCTCTACCCAGAACTCTGCGTTCTTAATTCCCAACGCCTCTGGGTCAAACTGCGGGTCCTTGCCAGCAGCCTTCTGTGCGCTGTAGTCCTTGAGGCACTTGAGAGCCGGGACCTGCAGGAAGAGGATGGCGATGATGTTAAGCCATGCAGTCGCGCCAACGCCGATATCACCCAGCGCCCAGGCTGCACCCGGAGTCGTGGTAGCTCCGACAATCACGGAGACCACGAGGAGAATGCGCAGGAGCCACACCAGCGCGCGACGGGTGGTCTTGTTGCTGATCCAGCGGTTGAAGTAGGTCAGGTTGACCTCTGCCATGTAGTAGTAGGCCAAGACGGTAGTAAAGGCAAAGAACGCGATGGCGATGGCAATGAAGCTCGGTCCGAAACCTGCCAACAGGGTGTCTAGACCGTGCTGGACAAAGCCCGGACCCACCTCAACACCATCCGGGATAGAGCCGGCATAACGCACGGGACCGTCCTCAGATTCGCCCTCGAAGACCTTGTACATGTCGGTAGAGATGATGATGAAGGCGGTTGCGGAGCATACGAAGAGGGTATCGATGTACACCGCGAAAGCCTGAACGAACCCCTGCTTAGCTGGGTGGGACACCTCCGCGGCCGCAGCAGACTGCGGACCGGTACCCTGACCAGCCTCGTTGGAGTAAATACCGCGCTTGACTCCCCACATGATGGCCGAGCCCAACAGGCCGGAGAAGGCCTGCTCGGCGCCGAAAGCAGACTTAAAGATCATGCCGAAGACTTCGGGAATCTGGTTAAAGTTCATGATCAGAATGATGATGGCAAAGAGAATGTAGGCAGCCGCCATGAACGGAACCACGAGGGACGCGAAGTTCGCGATGCGCTTGACACCACCGATAATGATGATGGCTAGAATCCCGCCCAGAACCAGGGCAGACCAGCCGACTTCAATACCCCAAGCGTTCTGGACTGCAGCGGCCACGCCGTTCGCCTGGATACCAGGCAGGAAGTAGCTGGTGGCCAGGATCATCGCAATGGCGAAGACGATGCCATAAACCACCATGAATGGTCCGGCCTTAGTGTGCTTGTAGGCCTTCTCGATGTAATAAGCCGGGCCACCACGGTACTCACCGGTGTCCTGGTCCTTCTCCTTATAAACCTGCGCCAGAGTACATTCCACAAACGAGGTGGCAGATCCCAGCAGGGCCACGGCCCACATCCAGAACACCGCACCTGGTCCACCGAAGGCAATAGCCGTCGCTACACCAGCGATATTGCCCACGCCGACACGGCCCGCTAGCGAAATCATCAGCGACTGGAAGGAGGAGACACCCGAATCGGAGCTTTCACCATCCTTCAGCTGCTTAATCATGTCCGGAATGCAGCGTACCTGCAAGAACTTGGTGGCCACGGTGAAATAGATTCCCGCGCCAAGACACAGGAAGACTAGTGCTGGTGACCAAATCAAAGAGTTGAGGGTGTCGAGAAAGGCTGACATCGGTAGGTTACCGTCCTTCGCAATATGTGAGTGCCGTCACGTTAAAGGCTGACCTAATAATGCCCCTTCCACGACGACTTTCGTGCGTGAAATCATAAAAAAGTTGAGAAGGCACCACCCTCAACATTGACATCCAGCACAAATCCCCAGCACATATCGATTAAGAGACCGATTTCGATAAGCACACTCTTCCCCCACCCCCACTTACCCCCACCGAGCCAAGAGCGCGCGTTCCCGACCACGCCCCAAGAGAAACTATGGTGGAAGACATGAGTGATATCCCCGCTAAGAACGACCGCCTCGTCTGGATCGACCTGGAGATGACCGGGCTTGATCCGAAGCGCCACGTGATCGTGGAAGTTGCCGCCGTGATTACCGACGCCGAACTGAACATTCTCGACGAGGGCATTGACCTCGTCGTCCACGCCACGGAGGAAGAACTCGCGCAGATGGATGACTTCGTCACCGAGATGCACGCGAAGTCTGGGCTGGACAAGGAGATTCGGGAATCTGCAATCACGATTAAGGAGGCAGAGGAGGCGGTACTGAAGCTCGTCGAGAAGCACTGCGACGCCAACCATCCGGCACCCCTTGCCGGCAATTCCATCGCTACGGACCGCACCTTTATTCGCGAATACATGCCGCGCCTGGACGCCGCGCTGCACTACCGAATGATTGATGTCTCCACAATTAAGGAGCTGGCACGCCGCTGGCACCCGCGGGCCTATTACAACCAGCCCGACAAGGGGATGGCACATCGAGCCTTGCAGGACATCATCGAGTCCATTCGCGAGCTCGATTTTTATCGCCGCAGTGTGTTCCGCACAGATAACGGCCCCTCCACCCCGGAAGCTGAGGAGCTCAAGGCGGCTACTACCAACGACTACCAGGCGTTTTTGTAAAACGGACAACGTGGGTTAACCTGTATCTCGTTGCTTTCCGCAACGATGGTGGCTGTAGTTCAGCTGGTAGAGCACCAGGTTGTGATCCTGGGTGTCGCGGGTTCGAGCCCCGTCAGCCACCCCGAATAGACCCCGCATTCTGCTTGAGTAGGATGCGGGGTCAACTTTTTGCATTGAGCCCCAGCACCACCGCACCGCACCGCCAAGCCCCACAGCCTGCCGGACTTGAGTATGTTAGCCTTGCCTAATTGTATAGTGCGTAGGCTTCCTCCAACACAGCAACTCAAGTTTTTCAAAGGACAGTGATAACGATGGCTGGCCAAGCTAAAGAGGCAGCGCCGAAGCGCAAGCCCCGCAAGGCGCATGAAGCAACCGTGACTGGTCGCCACCAGGTCTCTCCGGATTTGATTCGGTTGAGCATGAACTCTCCGGCTTTTGTAGGCAAGGAGCTGGAGTTTACGGATCACTACATCAAGCTGTTGTTTGTGCCAGAAAATGCTGACTACTCTTGGCCGTTTGATATCCAGCAGATTCGCGAAGAGCAGCCGCGTAATAAACAACCAATTCTCCGCACCTATACCCTGATTAACCTAGACCCGGAGACCGGGGACTTCGACGTTGATTTTGTCACCCACGGTGATTCCGGTCTGGCTGGTCCGTGGGCACGAGTCGCTAAGGCCGGAGAGAAGATCGGCTTCCTCGGCCCAGGTGGCGCGTGGGGACCTGCCGAAGAATATGAGCACTTCATCTTCGCCGGCGATGAATCTGCGGCACCGGCCATCGGCGCTGGTCTGCGCCACCTCCCTGAGGGCGCGACCACTACGGCCTTCATCGAGATCGAAGACGAAGACCGCAAGTTCGAGCTGCCCACCCGCGAGGGTGTGGAGATCGTCTGGGTAATCCGCAACGGCGCTACCCACGGCACTGAGCTATCCCGCGTGGTACGCGAGGCTGGTATCCCCAAGGAGAAGAAAACCAGCTGGTTCATCCACGGTGTCGCCGAGATGATCAAAGAGCTGCGTCGCTTCCTTTTCGTGGAATCTGGAATTCCCAAGGAAGACGTTTCTATCTCTGGCTACTGGCGTATCGGAATGACTGAGGACCAATGGCAATCCTCCAAGCGCGAATTCAATGCAGAGATTGAAGCAGAGGAAGAAAGAGCTAAGGCCTAACGCTTGTTTTCACGTTAGACTGCGGCAATGATCGATTTCACCGACACCGCCGACGTCGTTGCTCCCCAGCTTCTGGGCACGGTGCTCACGCACAACGGCGTTTCAGTACGCATCACGGAGGTCGAGGCTTACCTCGGCGCAGACGATGAGGCCTCACACACTTTTAAGGGCCGCACGCCGCGCAACGCAGCCATGTTTGGCCCACCCGGGCGCCTCTACGTCTACATGTCTTATGGCATCCATCGGAACGGCAATCTCGTCTGCGCGCCCGAAGGCACCGGTCAGGGTTGCTTGCTCCGCGGCGGAGAAGTCATCGACGGGCTAGACATTGCCTACCAGCGCCGGGGCGACACGGATTTTCATAATCTCGCCCGCGGCCCTGGCAATTTGGGCAAGGCCTTAGGATTCAGCCTTGAAGATAACGGAACCCCGGTAAAACTTGGCGCACGCGAAGAGGAGCCCGAGTGGGTCCGCGGGCCGCGCATCGGCATCTCAAAGAACCAAGACGCCGCGCTGCGATTCTGGATTCCCTTCGACAAGACGGTGTCTCGACGTCGCGGTCTCCCCCGCTAGCCCCTACCGGCGCATGAGTCCTGAGACTCATGCGCCTTATCTTTAAGCCAAGGCTGCTCGCACCAGCTCCGCGGCCTGCGAGGGGGTCTTGCCCACCTTCACGCCGGCCGCTTCCAGCGCCGCCTTCTTGCCTTCTGCCGTACCAGAACCGCCAGACACGATGGCGCCAGCATGCCCCATCGTCTTGCCTTCCGGCGCGGTAAAGCCCGCGATATACGCAATCACCGGCTTCGTGACGTGGTCCTTGATATAGGCAGCGGCATGCTCCTCTGCATCACCGCCGATTTCACCGATCATAATGATCGCCTCGGTATCCGGATCATTCTGGAAGGCCTCAATCGCTGAAATGTGCGTGGTCCCGATAATCGGATCTCCACCGATTCCCACGCACGTGCTAAAGCCAATATCGGATAGCTCGTACATCATCTGATACGTCAGGGTGCCCGACTTCGACATCAAGCCAATCTTTCCTGGGTTTGGCGCAGTCTCTGCCGGAATAATGCCCGCATTAGATTCACCCGGTGTGTAGAGCCCCGGACAGTTCGGCCCAATGATGCGGGTTTTGGATTCTCGTCCCAGCGCATAGAGCTCAGCGGTGTCCTTCACCGGAATTCCTTCCGTAATGATGACCACGAGTTCAATACCGGCGCGGATGGCTTCTTCCGCTGCGTCCTTAGTGAACTTTGCCGGCACAAAAATGACGGTGACATTGGCATCGGTAGCCTGCATGGCCTCACGCACGCTGCCGAAGACGGGAATCTCACGCCCCTCAATATCCACGCGCTCACCTGCCTTGCGCGGGTTGACCCCACCTACGATGGTGGAGCCGGATTCCAGCATGCGACGCGTGTGCTTCATACCTTCGGACCCCGTCATGCCCTGGACAATGATCCGCGAGTCTTTGTTGAGAAAAATCGACATGTCTACTCCTAGTTCGCCAGCTCCGCAGCCCGGCGGGCCGCAGCGTCCATGGTTTCAACCTGCTCCAGTTTGGGCAGGTGTGCGTCATTCAGAATCGTGCGTCCCAATTCCGCGTTGTTGCCATCCAGGCGCACCACGAGCGGCTTGGGTTCAATCCCCTCCGAGTCCAGGATTTTGTAGGCCTGCACGATGCCCTTGGCCACTTCATCGCAGGCGGTAATACCGCCGAAGACATTGACAAAGACCGATTTCACCTGCGGATCACTGAGAATCACTTCGAGCCCGTTGGCCATCACCTCCGCATTAGCGCCACCACCGATATCGAGGAAGTTCGCGGGCTTCGGCTGCGAAGAAAAATCCTCGCCGGCATAGGCCACGACGTCGAGCGTGGACATCACGAGGCCAGCGCCATTGCCGATAATCCCCACGGAACCGTCAAGCTTCACGTAGTTCAACCCCATCTTCTGCGCCTTGAGCTCCAGCGGATCGGTCGCCCCGTGGTCTTGGAGGTCCCGGTGCTCGGGGTGGCGGAACTGCGCGTTATCGTCCAGCGTGATTTTGCCATCGAGCGCGATGATCTCACCGCTCGATGTCTTGACCAGTGGGTTCACCTCTACAAGCGTGGCGTCTTCTTCCGTGTACACCGTGTAGAGCTTCTTGAATACGGGAACCAGCTTGGCGACGTCCCCCTCGTCAAACCCCGCCTCATACGCCATGTCTCGAGCGAGGGTGTCTGTCATGCCATCGAGTGGGGAGAAGCTGCGCTTAATCAGGGCATCTGGGCGCTCTTCGGCCAGCTTCTCAATCTCCACGCCGCCTTCTTTGGAGAGCATGGCCAGGTAACGGCGTTTGGTGCGGTCCAGGAGGATGGAGAAGTAGTATTCCGCAGCGATGTCGGCACCTTCTGCCACCATGACCTTGCGCACGGTGTGCCCCTTGATCTTCAGGCCTAGAATCTCATTGGCCTTCTCCGCGGCTTCCGCAGGACTGTGCGCTAGCTTGACTCCCCCAGCCTTTCCGCGCCCACCGGTTTTGATTTGTGCTTTGACCACGACCACCGGTGTCCCCAACTTCACGGCTGCTTCTTCAGCCTGCACGGCCGAGGTCGCAACGATGCCTTTGAGGGTGGGAACGCCATGAGCTTCAAAGAGGTCTCGAGCTTGGTACTCGTAGAGATCCACTTCTGCCTCCATCTTTGCAGTGAATAACTAGTTCTCCACAAGATTCACCAAAACAAAGACGTGATGCAAACCACTTTGCAGAAGTTAAAGTATTACACTTCACACACTTTGCATTACATGCGCGCACGTCGCAATGCTGCCCGTTACAGCCATTTAGGCCACTGACGCCGAATTAGCTGTTTTAACTTTCGGGTGCACCCTGATCGATCCCCGGGGAGCTACTGATTAGCGGTAGCATTCCCCGCAGACCACGTCTCCCAGTCCATATTCCAGTCCCCTAGACCATCGAGCGCACTCAGCACACCACCGCCGGTGTTGGAAACCCTCACAATATCGCCGCGTTTGACCGTGTTTTGGAACCACTGAGCAGCCTCAGTAGTTACATTGATACAGCCGTGGGACTGGTTGTAACTGCCCATCGCACCCACAGCCCAAGGCGCCGCATGGACATAGATTCCGGAATAGGACATCTGCGTCGCCCACTGAACGTCGGTCTTGTAACCGCCAGCGTCGAGAGCCAGGCCAAAGGTAGTCGAGTCCATGGTGAGGGACGGGTACTGGTCACCGATGATGTAGGCGCCGTTCGGGGTATCCCACTGGCCATCCCTGCCCATCGAGACAGGAATACGTCGCAGCACCTCACCATTCTTGAACACCGACATCATCTTCGTGTTGTTATCGATCAGCGTGATGACGCGGTCGCCGATAGTGAAGTTGGTGGAGGCATCCTCGCCGCCGTAGACGCCGCCGCCAAGGTTACGGCCGTAGAGATCGACGTCAACAGTCACCTTCGTACCCGGCTCCCAATAGTTTTCCGGACGCCACCGCACTTCCTGGTTATTCACCCAGTAAAAAGCACCGTCGACGGCGGGCTCTGTTTTGACCGTAATGGCCTTTTCGGCCGCCTTGCGGTCAGTGACGTAGTTGCCAAAGCGCACGCCGATAACCTGACCCACGCCTACTTCGGAGTCCGGCAGTGGGCTCAAAGCTACCTCGGATACCCCTGCGGCCTGCGGGGTGGTGAACGTGATGGTCTTGTGGGTGCCATCTTTGTCCGTGGCATCGATGGTGTACGTGCGGTTATATCCCAGCACCTCAGCACTCTTCCACGTGGTCGAGTCCGAGGACAGCTCATCTTCCACTTCAATGCCAGCCTCGTTGGTCATCGTCACCGACTTCAGGCCAGCCGGGGAGTTCACTTCTACCGGTTCGGATGGATCAACATTGCTAGCACCGTCCTTGACGGAAAACTTCAGCTGCTTCGCTTTAGCGGCTGCCGAGGCCGACGCCTCCGCCGAAGCACTCGTCTGAGCATCTGCTTCCGATTGGTTTTCGGCTGGGCCAGAATCCGCGGCCCCGCCGATGGTGCAGGCGGCCAGAAGGGAAGCCGTTGCAACGAGGCTCGAGAGAAGTACTGCGGGACGTGCAGAAGGGAATAGAGAACGCACAGAAACCCCTAGCTCATATAAATGATTAAAGACAATGACAAGAGTTCTCATAGCCTAACCGCCAGCGCACCTCTCAAACCAGTTGACGCCACCACCCTTAACCGTTTCGTTACCCACCCGTTGCGCACCCAATTCGCCCCTCCTTCAAAGCGGCCACAACGCCACCACCGAAGACCCCAATAAACCACCAACTACCTGGCGATTTTACCTTTTTACAAAGAGGGTGTTAAAGTTACATCTCGTTGCACGGCAGGCACTGAGGAAATCAGCAGTCACCGAGTAAACACAAGCGCCATTAGCTCAATTGGCAGAGCAACTGACTCTTAATCAGTGGGTTCGGGGTTCGATTCCCTGATGGCGCACAGTTCAACCCCCTTCATCCTTCGATGAAGGGGGTTTCCTCATTCCGTGGCCGCCCCAAAGACCTCCAGGCGCTGCGTCTTGGGCCGCCACCAGGCGGCAGATTCTGCCCTGAATTCTTTATGCTCCGGCCCGGCAATCTCATCGAGGGCGCGCATATAGTCAGGCACCAGCGCCCGGGGCAGGCGCAGGCCCATCGTCAGATGCGGCGTCCACCGTGGTCCGCGCCCCTCGAGGTTCTTAGCGCTTATCTTCCGCGCCGCAATTTCTAGCTCATCGGTGGTCTCCAGAAGCCAGGCCACGGTCTGCTTGCTTTTCCTTCCGAAGACCACCGTTCCTACGCGATGAAATTGCGCCGGCATCAGCGGTGGGAGCAGGCTGCGAGCCTCGTCGACGACTGAAGTCTCGAGCACCGGCGCGAACGTCACCGTAATGTGCGGGCGCTGGTGCTGCACCGGAAAGCCACGCTGAGCCAGGGCTGCGTAGACTTCCCGGATGGTGTTTTCGTCCTCCGGGGTGAGGTACAACAGGAGGTTCTCGGGCGAATTTCGGCTCACACGGCCCGAGTCTAACTAACCTCCCGCAGCGCCACGACGGGTTGCCCGCGGTGGTCCAGCACATCCGTCTCTACGCCGTAGACCTCGCGCAAGAGTTCCTCCGTGAGCACCTCCCCCGGCGCGCCATGGGCGCGGGCCTTGCCACCGTGGAGCACGACGAGCTGGTCACACATCCGGGCCGCCAGGTTGATGTCATGAATCGCCACCAACGCGAGGCTGCCTTCCTCCCGAGCTTTTGCCCGCACGCGGCCCAAGACGAAGAGCTGGCGGTTGAGATCGAGGGCGGAGGTGGGTTCGTCGAGAAGCATAAGCCCAGGGGTCCCCACCAGCATCTGCGCCACGGCGACGAGCTGGCGCTGGCCGCCGGAGAGCTCGTTGAGGTAGCGCTGCGCAATGTCGTCGAGCCCCATGGAGTGCAGGACCTCGGCGGTGCGGGTGACGGGGTCCTCACATGCTTCCCGACGCGCCGCAATCAGCACCGCCTCAAACGCCCGCAGCGCCGCGGTGTGCGGCAGCCCCTGCGGCACATAGCCGATAAGCTGGCGGCGCCGCTGTCCGCTCGGAACCTGGCCGTCGACGCGAAAGCCCACCGTGCCACCCCGCGCGCGGTGCACCCCGGCGAGCGTCTTGATGGTGGTGGTCTTGCCGGACGCGTTCGGCCCCAGCAGCCCCACGACCTGCCCGCCGCACAGGGTGGGAAGGCTCAGCCCGTCCACCACCGTGCGCGAGCCATAGCCGGCAGATAGATCGGTGATGGTGAGTTCTACGTCCACAATGCCCTCCTTCGGGTCATGACGATGGCGATGAAGAACGGCACGCCCAGAAGCGAGGTGACGATGCCAATGGGGATGGCCAGCCCGGGCTTAATCAGGAGGCTTAGCGCGTGGGCGGCGCACATCACCGCCGCGCCCGCGGCCATGGAGGCCGGCACGAAGTAGCGCTGGTCCTCGCCTACCAACATGCGTGCGATGTGCGGGCCCACCAGGCCGATAAATCCGATGATGCCGGCAAAAGCCACGGTGGTTGCCGCGACGAGTGAGACCACGACGAGAACAATCACGCGCAGGCGGGAAGTGTTGATGCCGAGGGCGGTGGCGCGGGCGTCGCCAAGCCGCAACGCCGTCAGCCGCCACGACAGCGCCCCCAGGATGGGAATCGCCACCGCAAGCACGCCGGCCAGCACGGCGTTGGCCTGCCAGCTAGCGCGGGTGAGGGAACCCATGGACCAGAAAACGATCTGCTGGAGAGCCTCGCTAGAAGAGCGGTATTGGATGAGCGCCAACATGGCCTGGAAGAAGAAGACGAGGCCGATACCGAGCAGCACCATCGTCTCGGACTTCGCACCGCGGATGACGGCGGCGACGACGATGATGGCCGTGGCCAGCGCCGCCGACAGCCACGCGATGAGCGCGAGGTTGAACTGCGGCTGGGCCAGGAGCTGCCACCGCAGAACGATGGCGCTGGCCCCGCCGAAAGCAGCCGCCGCGGAGATGCCGAGGGTAAAAGGCTCCGCCAGCGGATTATCCAGGATGGTCTGCATCTGCGCGCCAGCCAGTGACAGGCTAGCCCCGATGAGCAGCGCCATGACGGCCATAGGCAGGCGCAGGCTCCACAGGACTGTACGCGTTTGCTTGTCGACGCCTCCCGGGTCCACCATCCCCCGCAGCACCTGCCCCGTGGTGAGGTCGATGGCGCCAACGATCACGCTCACGACGAAGGCGGCGAGTGCTACGGCGATAAGCCCGGCGACGATGGCGATGCGGCGGCGGGTCACGCGGGAATGTTCGTGTGCGAGGGCCTCCACAGGAAGTTCCGCGGTTTCTGCGCGCGTGGTTCGTTCAGGGTTTGCCGTGCGCGTGGTTGATGTGAGAATGCTCATGACTAGTTGGTGCTGAAGAAGGTTCCGTCGCCGGGGACGGGCGAGTATTTCTCTTGGGCTTCGGCCCATTCTTGCTGAACGTTGACGTCTGCGTAGTCCTCCGGGTGGAGCCACGCGGCGATCTGGAGGAGCGCCAGGTAGTTGAAGGGCGAGTTGTAGAACTGGTGCCACAGGCCGTGGAGGTTGTGCTCCTTGACGGCAGAGAGGTCCTCAAAACCAGGTTGGACGCTGGCCAGCGTCTTGGCGCTGTCGTGGGCATCCTTTTCGCTGATGCCATAGCCAGTAGCGGCGAAACCGGTGTGGCCCCTTGCGTTATCCACCTTGGTGGACCAGTCACCGCCGGTGGCGATGACCATGTCGGGATCGACATCGATGACCTTCTCCGGGGTCAGTGCGCCGGACTCGCCCTCGATGATGCCATCTGCCACGTTCTTTCCGCCGGCGACGTTGACCAGTTCAGAAATGTTGGAGTCGTTCCACGAGCCGCAGCAATCTGAGATACCTGCTGCACGCCACACGAAGGTGGAGGGCTTGTCCTGCGCCTTCTTTGCGCGCTCAGTTACCAGGTCAACGTTCTTTTGCCAGTCTGCGATGAACTCCTCCGCGCGGTCCTCGTGGCCGAAGATATCGGCGAAGATTTCCATGGTGGGCACGGTGTTCTCCAAGGGCTTGGAACGGAAGTCTGTGACGGCATAGGTCAGGCCAGCCTGGTCCAGCTTGTCGGTGAGCCCGGCGGTCTGGGAGGCCTCATATTGATCCTTGGAGAGCACGATGAGGTCCGGGTCGAGGCTGATGAGCTCCTCCACGGTGACGTCACCCTTGGTGAAGCCGCCGATTTCCGGCAGCTCGTTGACTTTGGGCGTGGTCTTTTCCAGCTCGCGGTAGTAGTCGGGCACATTCTGCTTCAGGTCCGATCCGATGGCCACGACCTTGTCCAGCGGGTCTTCCTTGTTGAGGATGCCGGTGGCAAAGACACTGCGGCCCTCTCCCAGGATGACGCGTTCCGGCGCGTGGTCCAGCTCCACCTGGCGGCCGGCAAGGTCTGTGAAACTCACAGCAGCAGTCCCGGCCTGCTCGCTGCCAGCACCGGCATTGTCGGCGGCACAGCCCGCCAGCGCGCCGGCCAGCGCCGCCACCATGGCGCACGCCCCTACTACTCGCCCGGTGCGTGGACGGGATGCCTGACCTGCAGGCGTCGATACGTGAAGCACAATTTCTCCTTCAAACTTTCGTCTTGCGGTCTGTCCGGAGGTTCATACTACACAGTCAGGTAAGGCTACCCAAAGCTGTCATAGGGTAGGCAATGCTCTTTCTAATTTATGCGGAGCGTAAAACGGCCCCACCCCAGGCATTCCCCAAGGCAGGGCCTCTCTGCGCGCAGTCGCGCCCACTGGCGCGCGCCCGCGCTAGCGACGCTCAGCGAGCAGGCGCTGCAGCTCCTTGATATCGGACTTACGGCGCTTGGAGCGGAAGACGGAAAAAGCGATGAGGCCTACGACGGCCGCGCCAACGCCGGCGAGCGCCATCTGCACATTGCGCTCCTGCAGCTTCTGGGTTGCCGCGCCCTTAGCATCCTCGACGAAGTTCTGCGGCTTGCTGCGATCAGCGAGCTCATCCAAGGTACTAGCCAGCTGACGGCGGGTGCGCTCGATGTCGCGCTGGATATCATCAATGTTGCGTGCCACGTGAATCTCCTGAATTTTGGCTTCGTTCGGTGTTGTTGCGGTTAGCTTCTATCTAACCGTTGTGGTTCTAACGTGGACATTCTACATTGACCACCAGCGTGTCTGCAGAGTTGGTCAACGTTTATCTCACCCACGCTGCACCGAGTGAACATCGATGAGCGAAAGAGCCCTTGAACAGAGCACGGTAAGGTAGACACCATGACTGAAGCACAACGACTGTCCGTAGGGGACAAAGCCCCCGCTTTTTCCTTGAGCGATGATGCCGGCAACACCGTGAGCCTGAGCGACTACGCCGGCCAGCGCGTCGTGGTTTATTTCTACCCGCGCGCCAACACTCCTGGCTGCACGAAGGAAGCCTGCGACTTCCGCGACAGCCTGGAACAACTCAATGGCATGAACATCGCCGTGGTGGGAATCTCCCCTGACAAGCCCGAGGCACTGGCGAAGTTCCGCGAGGACCACGAGCTGAATTTCCCGTTGCTGTCTGACCCCGACAAGGAGGTCATGACGGCTTATGCTGCTTTCGGCGAGAAGAAGAACTACGGCAAGATCGTCCAGGGTGTTATCCGCTCCACGTTCCTCATCGAGGAAGACGGCACCATTGGCCAGGCCATGTACAACGTCAAGGCCACTGGCCACGTCGCCCGCGTGCTCAAGGGGCTCAACTAAACCGTGGAATCTAGCTCGAAGTCACCGGAGATTCTGGTCCCTAGGCGCCGCCCAGCGCAGGCACGCAGCCGGGCCAAGTATGACCGGATTTTGTCCTGCGCGCGTCAGACGCTCGTGGACCATGGCTTTGAGTCTTTTACCTTCGACGAGGTCTCGCGCCGCGCGGAAGTACCGATTGGCACGCTCTACCAGTACTTTGCCAACAAGTACGTGCTGATCTGCGAGCTCGACCGCCAAGACACCGCCGCAATGCAGGCGGAGGTCGAGCGTTTTTCCCAGCGCGTGCCGGCCCTGCAGTGGCCGGACTTCCTGGAAGAATTCATCGACCGTATGGCCCGCGTCTGGCGCAACGACCCCTCTCGCCGCGCGGTGTGGCACGCCGTGCAGTCCACACCCGCGACCCGCGCCACGGCCGCCGACACGGAGCTCAGCCTGCTCAAGCCCATCGCGGAAATCATCGAGCCTCTTGCCCAGGGCATGGACGCCGACGCCCGAGTGGAAATCGCCGCCTTCCTCGTCCACACCGTGGTGTCCTTGCTCAACTACAGCACCATGCGCTCCGAGGAGAGCTTCGATGGCGTGGTGGAAGAGATTAAGCGCATGCTCATCGCCTACCTCTTCGCCATCGCGACCAGCGCCTAGGTCATGGCGTGGGTTATGGCGTGTGCCGCGAAAGGTGCACGGTAGCGGTGGCGTAGTCACCATCGTGGCTGATCGACAACGCCGTAGAAAAATCCCCCAGGGATTCCCGCGCGAGCCGGGCAATCTCCCCGCGCAGTTCAACTGCCACGCGCCCCCACGCATCCGGGCGGACCTCAATCTCGGCCCAGTCCACGGCCTCCTCCGCCAGGACCGGCGGGCGCCCGTAGAGCGCTTGCGACCACGCCTTGATGAAGGCCTCCTTCGCTGCCCAGCGCCCCGCGAAGTGCTGCGCGCGGGCAGCACCGATTAGCCCACGAGCCTGCGCCACGCGCAGCTCGGAGGCGCTGAAGACCCGCACAAAACGTGTGCCGGGAAGCTCCAATTGCTGGGCAAAGGACGGAATGTGCACCAAGTCGGTGCCCACGCTCACGCCACTCATAGTCATGCAGACCAGCTTAGTTGCGCCAACCGTGGTCTAGCGCGCCAGCTCCTGCTTGAGCTCCTCCAATTCGTCGCCGCCGGCCATCCACTGGGTCAGCTCCGGCAGCGTGACCTCCTCCTTGGAAGCGTCGAGAGACATCTGCCCCACCGTGAGCACGATGAAGTGATCGCCCACGAGGTAGGCGTGTTGCGGGTTGTGCGTAATAAACACCACGCCCATGCCGCGTTCGCGGGCGGCGTCGATAAAGCGCAGCACCATGCCTGATTGCTTCACGCCGAGCGCGGCGGTGGGCTCATCCAGGATGATGTAGCGCGCGCCGAAGTAGATGGCGCGGGCAATGGCGACCACCTGGCGCTGGCCACCGGAGAGGGCGGAGAGTTCCACGGAGACATCGCCAAGCTCAATGCCCATCTCGGACAACTGCTCGTGCGTAATGCGCTTCATTTCCTCCTCACGCAAGCTCCCCAGCGCCCCGGTGAGCTCTTGGCCTAGGAAGAAGTTACGCCACACAGACAGCGAGGGCACTAGCGCCAAATCCTGGTACACGGTGGCAATTCCGGCATCGAGGGAATCGCGCGGACTCGTGAGATTCACCTCTTCCCCATCGACGGTGATAGTGCCGCCGGTGGGCTGGTTGAGGCCGGCGAGGATTTTAATCAGCGTGGATTTACCCGCGCCGTTATCACCCAGCACGCAGGTCACTGCGCCTTCCTTGACGCGGAGGTTGATACCGCGCAGGGCGTGGAAGTTGCCAAATGTTTGGGAAATATCGTGCAACTCAATCATGGTTATCGCTTCCTCGTAAAGTTGGCCACCGAAGTGTTCGTGAGCACGGCAAAGAGCAGCATGGCGCCGAGGAAGAACTTGAACCAGTCGGGGTTCCAGCCGGCGTACACGATGCCCTGGTTGGTCATGCCGAAGATGAGTGCACCAATGGCGGTGCCCACCGCGGTACCGCGCCCGCCGGTCATGGAGCAGCCGCCAATCACGGCGGCGATGATGTAGAGGAACTCGTTGCCAATGCCCTGGCCGGCCTGGATGGAGTCGAAAGCAAAGAGGGTGTGCATGCCCACGAACCACGCTGCAAATCCGACGAGCATAAACAGCGCCACCTTGACGCGGCGCACGGGAACACCGACGGCGCGGGCGGCTTCATCGTCGCCACCAACGGCGAAGATCCAGTTTCCCCAGCGCGTCTTGTACAACACCCACGAGGCGATGGCGACGAAGAGGATCCACCAGATGACGGTGGCGCGGATGCTCAAGCTGCCGATGTGGATGGTGCCGGAAAAAATGATGCGGGCAGAATCGAAGCCTTCCATGTCCGAAATGGTGGGGGTGGCCACCTGGCCGGTCACCAGCTTGGTTATCGCCAAGTTGAGACCCTGCAGCATAAGGAAGGCCGCCAGGGTGATGAGGAAGGAGTCAATCTTGGTGCGCACCACAAGGAAGCCGTTGAGCGCACCGATGGCCAGTGCGGTGATGAGGGACAGCCCCACGCCCACCCACGAGTTGAGGTGGAAGTTGTAGTTGAGCATGGTGGCCACGAGCGCCGCGGAGGTCACCGCCACGCCGGAGGACAAATCAAACTCATTACCAATCATGAGCAGGCCCACCGCCAGGGCCACGATACCCAGCGTGGAACTGGCGTAGAGCACCGTGGAGAAGGCCTCCACCGAGCGGAAGGCGGGCGCCACAATCATAAAGAGGACGAAGATGACCACCGCGCCGAGCAAGCTGGCCAGTTCCGGACGGCGGATGAAGCGCGCGAAGCCACTGCGGCGGGTCAGGCGGGTATCGGCGGGGGTTGATTGCGCCTCGTCTGATGCAGTCGTGGCTTCGCTCATCGCAGGCCTGCCTTAGCGGATTCGGAGATGATGTCCACGTTGGTGGAATCCACGAAGGAGGGGCCGGTGTACACGGGGCGTCCGCCGCCCAATGTGGAGCCGTTGCGGTGTGCCAGCCACAGTGAATCGACGGCGAGGTAGCCCTGCATATAGGGCTGCTGATCGACGGCCCACTGGATACGCTTATCCGCAATGGCGTCGACAAGCTCGGCGTTGGTGTCGAAGGTGGAGACCTTGGCCTCGGAGGCGGCGTCAGCAACCGCGTCGGCGGAGCGCATGGCCACGGAGGCCTGCAGCGCCATGACCCAGTCAATGGACGGGTCCTGGCTCAGCTTCGCGTTGATGGTGGACTGCGCGGCGGTGAGATCCTTGCCATTGACGTACAGGATCTCAACCTCGCCGTTGTCCAGCCCGTCCTTCACGCCGGCACAGCGCGACTCCTGCGAGGAGTTGCCCTGCTCGTGGATGACGCACAGTACGTGCTTGGCGCCATCGTCTTTGAGGCGCTCGCCGGCCTTGGTGCCGGCTACCTTTTCCTCTTGGCCGAAGAAGGCGCTCATGCCGTATTTCTGGTAATCATCCATGCCGGCGTTAAGCCCCACGGTGGGGATGCCAGCATCCACGGCCTTCTTGGCCACCGGTCCAATCGCCCCAGCGTTGGGCATGGTCACGGCGATGCCATCCACCCCGGAGTCGATGGCGGACTGGACCAAGTTTGCCTGGTTGGGCGCTTCCGGGTCGGAAGAGTAACGCAACTCGATATTGTCCTTGCGCGCGGCGTCCTCCGCGCCCTTACGCACGAGATCCCAGTACGTATCACCTGGTGCGCCATGGGAAATCATGGCAACGACAAGACGCTCGGTGTCGACGCCACCGGCTAGCTCACCGTCAGCTTCGGGACGGGGCGCACCACCGGTGGCGGAGCAGGCGGCAAGAAGGGTGGCAGCGGCTACCGAAATAAGGCCTAGTAGTGGCTTCTTAGCTTTATTCACCCTTGCATGGTGCCCCAGATTGGGGGACTTCTCCAACCCGCCTGACCTGCTTCTTTATCGTTCCAGAGGGGACACGCTGGGGATACTCTAGCGCCTGCTACCCCCGTTTCGTTGTGTCTCCTCCCTCCGGTTCGAGCATGCCGTTGCGAAGCCGCGCGGATTCGCTCAGCAGCGTTGCTGCCTCACGTTCTGCTACCTCGTCAGCTGTGCCTGCTCCCAAGTTGCGCTTCACCGGCCGCTCGTACAGCGATGGCCCACCGCGCATGCCTTCTTCTAAGCGCCGCAGTCCACGCAGCTCGCGATCGGCGGCGGCCACCCGCCAGGCTTCGGCCACGCCCTCACCCTGCTCCCGGGCCAATGCGGCAAAGAAAGCACTCGGGTGAACCAGCGCGATGAGGGCGGAGACGTGCCCGAAGCCCAGAGATGTCACCAGGCCCGCCTTCGGCGGGGTGCGGCGAAGGTCCAACGGCTGGCGCAGCCACAGCAGGTGCGAGTGACGGCGCAGCACGGGGTCGACGCAGTCCAGGGAACGATTCGGCGGGAGGACCCCACTACGCAACACCTGGGTCAGACCGATGAGTTGGAAGGCCGCTGCTCCGCCCTTGGCGTGCCCGGTCAGGCTCTTCTGCGATATCACATAGAGCGGGTTGCCGGGGCTGCGGCCGAGTGCGGCGGCGATGCGCTCGTGCAGGTCCGATTCGTTGGGGTCGTTGGCGTTGGTGGAGGTATCGTGCTTGGACACCACAGCGATATCGTCCGCACCCACGCCGAGAGCCTCCAGGGAGCGGGCCAGGCGGGAGTTCTGCCCGCCCCGCGCCGCGGAGAGTGCGCCCAAGCCCGGCGCGGGGATGGAGGTGTGCGCGCCGTCAGCGAAGGACTCGGCAAAGCCCACCACGCCCAGCACTGGCAACCCCATCTCCGCCGCAAAGCTTCCCCGGGCGAGCAGGATAGTCCCGCCGCCTTCGGATTCCACGAAGCCGGCACGACGGCGGTCATTAGCGCGGGAGAAGAAGCGATGCTCAATCCCCTTCGCTTCCAACTCCGCGCTATCGGCAGTGGCTGCCATGTCACCAAAGCCGGTAATACCCTCGATGGACAGGGCATCGATGCCGCCGGCCACGACGAAGTCCGCCTTGTGCAGGCGCAGCTTGTCGAAGCCCTCCTCCACCGACACCGCTGCCGTGGCACAGGCGGCCACCGGGTGCACCATCTGGCCATAGCCGCCGATATAGGACTGCATCACGTGCGCGGCAATAACGTTGGGCAGCGCTTCCTGCAGGATGTCATTGGGGCGTGGCTGTCCCAGCAGCTTGTCGACGTACAACGAGCGCAGCGCCTCCTGGCCTGCCATGCCGGTTCCCTGGGTGGAGCTCACGCGCGCCGGGTGGACATGGGCTAAGAGCTCGGCCGGGCTAAAGCCTGCAGAAAGGAAGGCATCCACTGTGCACACCAGGTTCCACAGGGCGAGCCGGTCGAGGTTATCCACCATGTCCGCGGGGATGCCGTAGACCTGTGGGTCAAAGCCCTCCGGAATCTGGCCGCCCGCAAAGCGGGTCATGGCCACGCGCCGCGGGACTCGCACCGCGGAGCCAGCAGGGCGGGTGACCTGCCATTCGACCTCACCTGTCGCGCCATCGACGCGGCGGAGTGTGGCGCCCTCGCAGCTGTCAACGAAACTGCGCGCCGTCTCTTCATCCTGCACGGTGAAGCTCAGCGGCTTCTCTAGATAGATGGTGGTCAGCTCGGGCGCGAGGTTATCCAGCATAGGTAGGTGTGGTCCGAAGTCATCGTGGAAGCGGCGTACACCAATCCCAGCGAGAACTTCGTCGTGGAAGCGCTCGTAGACGTCTTCCTCTGCTAACTTTTCACCTTCGGCCGTCAGCCATCCGGCTGTGCGCTCATCCCAACTAATGAGTCCGCGACTCCAGGCCAGCTCCAGCACGCCGGCCGCGGAGAGCTCTCCGCCGACCTCCACCTCATAGCGGGTACGCGAGGAGCCCAGCGGACCGAGCTCTCCCGCGCCGACGATGACCACCATGTCCTCGAGAGTCTGCGTTACCCCACTGAAGTCGGGGCTGGTCGACTCCGCAGGTTTCAGCACGTTCGGCAGGGCCTTCGCCGTTCGCGAAGCCTTCTCTACGCGCGAGCTACCAGCTGCCAGTGGTGCATCTGCTTCCTCTGGCTGTGACGCCCGGGCAAGTGCGGCTAGGTCCAACTCAGCATCGGCCAGCCCGCCGGTGAGGTCGACGCTCAGCGGTGAGGACGCTGCCTGAGCGCGGATCTGCGGGGACGCGGTGACGTCGAGAAGCTGCACCGCCATCTCCTTCGCTGAGAAGGTCCGCACGCCGCGGGCCTCCACCTGCTCAACCAGCGGATCGTTGCCGCCCATCAGGCCGGTGCCGCGCACCCACCCGATGTGGGCGTGCACCAGCGAGGTGCGCGCTCCCCAGCTGGATTGCTCGGAAGACCAGCGGTTAACCAAGGCATCGAGGGCCGCCTTGGCCTCGCCGTAGGCGCCATCGCTGCCGAAGCGCCCGCGGTTGGGTGAGCCCGGCAGCACCACGTGCAGGCGGTGGCCCACGCGTGTATCCGTACCCACAGCGGAAAGCGCCGCAATAAGTTTTTCCACCGACCACAGCAGCAGGCGCATCTGGGACTCCGCCCCCGCACCGGCATCCTGGAGGGTACCGGTAACGCGCGGCGCGGCGAAGGGAAAGAGCAGGTCCGGCACATAGGCCGGTTTTATCTGCACGGTTTTACCGCCCACGGTGGCGGTGTGCTCTGCCGCAATCCATTCCACGAGCGCATCCACGTCCGCGAAGGAACTGAGGTTTGCTGGAACTACCCACAGCGCGGCCGCGCCGACAGCCCGCCTGCGGTAGAGCTCCTTATAAAACTCCAGGCGCTCGTGGCTTAGCTGGGAGGTCGTCGCAATCACGGTTGCGCCCTCCGCGAGCAACTCGCCAATGAGCTCGACGGCAATCGAACCCGGCGAGCCACCCGTCACCACCGCCACCTGGTCAGCCAAGAGCAACCCATCGGCCGGGGTGCGGGCATCGCGGGCCAAGTCCACATAGCCGAAGTGCTCGGCTAAGAGCGCTACCTCCTCACCGGCGCCCAGCACGTCGAGTTCGGGCTCTGTTTCTCCGGCGGCGGCTGCGCGGGCGATGTCCTCGCGGGCGCTGGCCCAGCGGTCGTCGAGAAGCACTGCCTTGCGCGCATCAAAAGCGGGGGCGACGCGCTGCTGCCAGTCCGGCCCCAGCTCCGTGGCAACGAGCTGCTCCAGCTCCGTGCGTGCTGCGCTGTCTCCCTGCTCAATCAGGGTCTCCTCACAGCCGAGGGCGGCGAGTGCGGCGCGGGCGGAGTCCTCCAGCGCCGATTCAAGGCGCTCGGTATAGGCGCGCACCGCTTCCGGGTCCACGGCCTCGTGTGGCGTTGCCGCTGCGGCCTTCTGCAGTGAGACTCCTTCACATTCCCCGGCGGCGCACACGGCGGCATCAATCAGCGCATCAAGCTCAGCTACCGACGCCACACCGGTCGTGGGCAAGCTGGCCAAGTCCCCGCCGCGCAACGAGGAGCCCTCGCGAGTACCCAGGACCAGCTGCACAGTCGCGCGGTCGACCCAGCCTGGCCCCAATCCCCAGGTACCGCTCACGCGCTCGGCCACGTAGCTGGGCTTCTTGCCCGCCGGTCCCGTGAGCCGGTTGAGCGCCTGCGCAACCTGCTCTGTGAGGACCTCCCCGAATGGTGCATAGCCCGGCGCGCGCTGCGCCACACTCTCCGCCAGCTGCGGGATGGGTGTATCCGCAGCATTCTCGATGGCGCTGATGCCGAATTCCACGCCAAGGTCAACGAGCAACTGGTTGCGGCGGGAGGATACGCCTTCCACGAGGGTTTCGATGGAATCAGTCGCGGCCATTTGATCGGGGCGGACCTTCGTCCACAACGCAATAAGCATCTCGAGTGCCTGGTGCGCATTCAACGGGCAGTCCTCGACGACGGCCGGAACCTCCTCATGCGATGCCTGCACCATTTCTTCCTGGTGTGTGGTCTGCGGTGACTGCCTCGACTCAGATTCGACCGATTCCGCTTCGGCGCTAACCGGTTGTGC
The DNA here is from genome assembly GCF_030215295.1 of Corynebacterium sp. UMB6689. Classification (NCBI taxonomy): domain Bacteria; kingdom Bacillati; phylum Actinomycetota; class Actinomycetes; order Mycobacteriales; family Corynebacteriaceae; genus Corynebacterium; species Corynebacterium sp. UMB6689. The sequence continues at coordinate 43,494 of NZ_JASOLS010000010.1, forward strand.
GGCTTGCTCTGCGACCGCCTTCGCTGCTGGCCCGGGTGCCGGCTCGGCGTCTTCGGCAAAGACTCGCCCATGGTCGCGCTCATAGTTGAGCACCTCGAGGTCTGCGCTGCCCGCGTGCTGGGGAAGGCGCAGGGTTTGGCCCAGCATGTTGGTCAGCGTCGGCGCGGCGCCCACACCGACCTCGATGAAACGCTCCACGCCAAGCTGCGCGAGGAGCAAATCCTGGGTCTCTATCCAGCGCACGGGGGAAGCAAACTGCCAGGCCAGAAGCTCGATGAGCAGGGTACGGCCCAGGCGCGCCGGGCTCGCCACGGCACCATCGAAGTCCGCCAGAATCTCCGCGATGGGTTCCGAATCCACCACCGCGGCGATGGATTCCACGAACTCGCGGCTCAGCGCGAAGGGCCGCGCCACAAGGTTTGGAATATAGCGCCCCACCAGCGGGTCGAGATTGATTTCTTCAGGAATGAGTACATCGAGGTGCGCGCGGAAATCTGCCACGCCGCCCACTAAGCGGGAGGAGTGGAAGGGCACGTCAATCCCCGGAATGGGGATAACGGCACGCTGCCCAGGGGCGCGGCGCTCGGCGTCATCCGCCAACGCATCCAGCCCCGCTTTCGTACCGGCCACTGCATATTGTCGCCCGGCGATATTGTGGTTGACCACCTCAAGGAACTCGCCCGTATCCGCGGCCACGCGCGCAACGTGGGCAAAGGCCTCGCTCGCGCTCATCCCCATCTTGTGCGGACGCAGCGCCGCCAAACCGTAGAGCGACTGGCCAGCGGAATCGCGCTCGACCAGACGGTGCATGGTTAGACCGCGGACATAAACGATGTCCAACACTGCTTCCAAGGACAGGACCTCGGCATAGGCGGCCAGGGCGTTGTACTCGCCCACCGAGTGGCCAGCGAAGAAGGCACAACTTTCAAGAACCTCGGATTCTTTAAGCGCTGCAATCTGTGCGCAACCCAGCGTCGCCATAGCCACCTGCGTGAACTGCGTCAGATATAGCACGCCATCCGGGTGGGTGAATGCCTCACCATCCACCACCACGGTGTCGGGGTTGTGGCGGACGATCTCCAGGATGGAGAAGCTCAAGCTCCGCCGCGTGTGTTTATCCGCACGCTCCCACACGGCGCGCGCCGCTGCGGATTCTGCGTAGTCCTTCATCCCCATCCCCGGGGACTGGATGCCTTGGCCCGGGAAAGCATAGAAGGTGGTGGGGCTGCTCATCGTCGCTCGCGCCTGCAGCACCGGTACGCCCTGGCTGGTGGCGGTCACGCTGCGGACCTCGCCGTAGCCGCGCCGCTTGTCGACGCCCACCCGTTCCACATCAAACTCCACCTCACTGCCGGGAAGCACGGGTGCAAGCCAGGTAACGGACCACTCGAGAACGCGGGTGCTGTCAAATGCCGCAGCCGCCTGCGCCAGCGCCGAGGTCCACATGCCGTGGACGATCGGGCCTTGACGATGCCCCGCCAGTGCCGCAGCGTTCGATGACAGGTGGATGGGGTTCCTATCCCCCGTTACAACGGCGAAGGGCCGCAGTGATTCCGGTGCCACCGCGGTGGTGCGGTGGCGGAAGGAACACGGAGTCTCACGGAGAGAGGACCCTGCACTGTTTTCTTGGCTGTTTGCTTGCGCGTTGGTTTCGGATGCATCACCATGCCGTCCGGTAATCAGGAAGCGCTCGTGCATCTGCGCGAATTCATGTTCTTCGTCGCGCACGGCTGTAGTCACGCCGACTGTAATGTCGACAACGCGCCCCGACGGTGTATCGCGTACCTCCTCCAGCTCGGCGGTGTAGCGCAGGTCCAAAGGCTCAGCGTCGGGGGCGGCGCTGCTGCGAAGCCGATCCCAGGCGTGCGGTGTGAGGCTCAGCGAGTGCTCGAGGTGGACAAGGTTGAGGAAGCCCTCCACTATCGGCTCCCCGCACTCGGTGTGGGCGCCGGCCAGGACTGCGAAGAGTGCCGGCCAGGCGCGGCCAACGAGGACATCGGGCGAGGCAGCAGTGCTCATCTCCCCGCTCGTCACCGCACCATACTGGGCAATGTCGGTGGCACTGAGGTCAGCGCTGATTGTTGCGGCCCCGGAATCAACCTCAGGTAGGTCGCCGCCGGCAGCTTGGCGCAGCAGCTCCCGCATGGCGGATTCGGCATCGTCGACAATGACCAGTGGTGAGGCGCCCGGAATGCGCGGCGAAGTGATGCGCACACGCAGCTCAGCTCCGGAATGGAACGGAACGGTCAACCACATGGCATCGTCGCCGGCAGCCTCCAGTTCCACGCCATGAAGGCCCAAGCGCAGAGGGTTGGGCTGCTCGCGCCCGGCCCAATTCAGCCCCGGGGCGCGGCGAATGAGCTCTTCAGTGCTGAAAGCGGGCTCGCCAGAGCCATCCTCGGTCTCGTCAAGAAGCGCAAGTGCCGCCTGTTCGAAGCGGCCAAGTATCTGCGCCACCGGCCCGTTGGCCTGCTCGATTCCCTCAACGGCTGCCGTGCCAGGGATGATGCAGACCTCATCGGCCTCGTAGTGCTCATCGTGCGCCTGCCACAAGGTGTCGCGGCGCCAGCGGCGGCGTACGTCAGAATCGATGACCGGCACAAAGTTTGCGGGTTTGCCCGGACCATCCACGAGCTGGATGAACCATGCGGCGTCGGTCGGGTGCAGCGCGGCGTCACCGTAGAGTTCGGTCAGTTGGGCACTTGCCGCAGCCGGGTTTTCGCGGTCAACCTCAACGCGCAACTCAATCTCGCCGTGGTCGGTCGGATGAAGGCGGGCTTCGGCGCGAGCCACCATGCGCAAGAATCGACTCAACCAGGATTCATCGACCCAGCCGTCCAGGTAGGACAGCTCAAGGTAGCGCTGCAGCCACTCGGAATAGGACATCTCATTAAGGTCCCCGAAATAGGGCTTGCACGTGCACCCGATGGCCTCAATGATCTCCGCGCGGTGAGTCTCCACGGCCGCAGCGTCACCGGCCACCTCATCCAAGAGGCGCCCAGCGCGGGCAAAGGAATTGTCCAGCTCGTGAATGTCTGCACCCAGGTCCGAGCGTCCCGATACAACGTCGTCGCGCTTCGCAGCGACGAGCGCTTGCTTTACCGACTCGGATGCGGTGGATTCCTTCGCCGCCATGGCAGCGGTGCCCACCATGATGGCATCGACTGGCGCTGCGGGCAGACCGTAGCGCTGCGCCCACGTGCCCAGCAGGTACTCTGCTCCACGCGCTGGGGTACCGATTCCCCCACCAACGGCGAGAAGGACATTGTCGTGCTCACGGATCCGCGCGTAGGTAGCAACAAGGACCTCATCGAGACTTTCTAAAGAGTGGTGGCCACCGGCCGCGCTACCTTCCAGCTGCATGATGACGGTGGTCTCAGGGAGAGCGTCCGCAACGCGGAGAACCTCCTCCACCTGCGCCGAAGTTCCCGGCTTGAAGGCGACCCACGGGATATTCGCTGCGTGGAGCTTCCCCACCAGCTCTATTGCCCCCTCCACAGGCGGAATACCAGCGGAAATCACCACGCCGTTGATAGGCGCTCCCACTGCGCGTGCCTGCAGAATCGAATTCGGCCCCTCGATCTGGCGGCGCCACTGGGAAGCCGCGAGGTACAGCGCATTGAACTGGGCGTTAACCCCAGGCTGCAGTAGCCGGCCCAGGGTGTGCAAGTTCTCTTTAAGGATGGCATCGGTGTGCTGTCCCCCGCCGGCCAATTCGGCCCAGTGCCCGGCATTGGCTGCCGCGGCGACGATGTCCGGGTCCACCGTGGTGGGGGTCATCCCGGGGAGCATGACTGGTGAGTAGCCGGTGGCCCGAGTGAAAGCAGTCGACAGACGCCCGTTTACCACGCGCGGGGCCCACTCGGACCACGCGCGTGGCAGAGAAGGTGCGCGTCCCGGTTCCACGAGCTGAGCCAGTCCTTGCGCTGTCCCCACGGCCAGCGTGCCCACGCCGTGCCCGGCAACGAGATCGCGTGTCAGCGGCTCCACCCCGCGGGTGGGCCCGACTTCAAGGATCCAGCGAGCCCCAGCGTCAAGCGCCGAATCAACGCGCTCGGGCCAGTCCACGTAGTCCGTGAGCACGGCGCGCGCGAGCTGCGCGGTGATTTCTGGGTCCAAGCCGATTCGCCCCGCCCAGCTTTCTACCTGTTCCACCGCATACTGCATGGTGGGATGGTGGAACGCGGCCGAAACGTCAAGGTCGGAAACGGTAACTGCGGCGGGCTTGACTTCCTCCCCTTCCGTAAGGGTCGCGTTCTCCTGCAGCGCGGCCTTCACTCGGGCAAGCTCAACCGGTGTTCCGACGATGACGAAGCGCCCCCGTCCGTTGTCGAGGCCAATGCGGGCACCGGCTTCATGCAGTTGCTGCTTCGTCGCACCGGTCACCGCCGCCATGGGTGCGCCCTGCGCGGTGCGGACGAGCCCAGCGCTGCGCGCGGTAGTCACCATGGCTGCGCCGATGAGACGCGCCAGTGCCAGAGCCCCCGCTGGGCTCATGCGCTTCTTCACCACCGCTGCGGCGAGCACGCCTTGGGAATGGCCGATGCTGCTCACAGCGTCCTCGAGTTCTACTCCGTGTGCGCGCAGGTTTTCTAGCACCGCCAGCTGTGCGGTGAGGATGCCGGGAGTGGAAAGTGGGACGTCGGCAAGCGCGTGCGCCCACGCCGGCTCCGCATCCGCCCAGGCCAGGGGTGCAAACCCGTGTGGCGCAGCGGGCAGGAGTTCCTCGTCCAGTGGGGCAAGCAGTTCTTCCGCCTCAGCGAGGTACTCAGTCAGTTGCGGCCCGACACCAGTGGCAAGGGCGTCGCGCAACGTCGGCAGCCAGGCATAGCCTTGTCCGGAGAAAGACAGCGCGAAAGGCTCGGAGCCCAAGTGCGCAACCAAAGGCACAGAGACGTGGGAATCGGACACCGTCACTACTCCCCCAAAGCGCGAGCGACAAGCTGCGCGGCCTCATCGAGGGAAGACTGGGTCTTCGACTCAGGAATATCAGAAAAGACCTGGCAGGCGTGGTCTGGGACAACCTCGGCCGAGCGCTGCAAGCCGCGTTCAGCAAGGTACTCGTCAAAGAACATATCGATACTCATACCGTGTGCCGATTCTACCCACTAGGATCACTACGTCATGTCCACTCGTACCCCGTTCTTCATCGCCGCACTGCTTAACGCCGCGATAGCCGCACTGGTGGCTGTGGGCCTTTTCCTTCCCGCCCCAGCCGATCCCCCATTCGAGCAGCCCAGCGCCACAACGGCAGCGGCGCCGGTCCAGGAGGGACCTACAGAAGAACAGTCCGAAGAGGCCGCTCCCGCGCCGGAGATCGCCGAAACACTCGCCGCCTTGAATTCCTTGGAGGTCAAAGGCCGCGCTCCCATGACCGGTTATGAGCGTGAGGAATTCGGCCACGCGTGGTCCGATGATGTGACGGTGGACTTCGGCCACAACGGCTGCGATACCCGCAACGACATCCTCCGCAGGGATCTGGATCCGGAAAGCCTCGTGCTCAAGGAAGGAACCCACGACTGTGTGGCACTGTCCGGGGTTTTGCACGACCCCTATTCGGGCCAGGACATTGAGTTTCAGCGCGGGGCGCAGACCTCACGCGCGGTGCAGATCGATCACGTTGTGGCGCTGGCCGACGCCTGGCAGAAAGGCGCCCAGCAATGGTCACCGGAGAAGCGCCGCAACTTTGCCAATGACCCACGCAACCTCCTTGCCGTCGACGGTCCTCTCAACCAGCAGAAAGGCGCTGGTGATGCCGCCACGTGGCTACCGCCTAACAAAGGTTTTCGCTGTGAATATGCGCGCCGCATCGTCGAGGTAAAAGCGACCTATGGAATCTGGGTTACGGAGGCAGAAAAGGATGCACTCAGTCGGCTGCTGCACGCCTGCTGAGTATTTCTATCCCCCTTAATGTGTTTTAAGCGTTGCGGGTGCGTTCCGGCTACCCCCCGAAATTATGCGCATAATATTCATCCGCACCTAACGCTGGAGCTTAGTTTTCCGCGATCGGAATTCCGGGGCGCACTGCACGGGCAAAGGACCTGACCCGTTCCCAAGCCATCCGCAAGCACGCCCTGCGCACTTCCATCATTCCGGTTGCGACCTCCGCCGCTTTCTCCGTTCCTGGCATCTTCACCGGCGCCATCATGACGGAAACCATCTTCGCGTGGAAGGGCAACGAAAAGAGGGTCTTCCCAAAAAGCGGGAAGGCCCTCTTCATGTGGTTTTGAATGTGCTTAGTTATTGCCCTTGTTGAGCTGGTTGCGCAACTGATCAAAGTAGTCGCGCGCGCTCTGCGGCTGGTTATTGCCCTGCGGCGGGGCCGGGAAACCTGAGAACTGACCAAAGCCCTGGCCCTGCTGTGCGTTCTGTACGTGCTCCTGTGCTTGTTGCTGTGCGCGCTGCGCCTGCTCCATCGCTTCAGCATCGCGGCGGGCACGCTCATCGCGCTCGCGGCGCTCCTGTTCCTCACGGCGGCGACGCTCAGCGGCGGCGTCTTCGCGGCTGTGCTTTGCTTCGCCGGCCGGCACCTTCGGCTTCGGGGCTTCATTAATAGCGTTCGTAGACAGCAAAGTATCGCGCATACCGCCGAAGAGATCCTGCATGCCGCCCGGGTTAGACGGCATGTACAGCACATTGGTGTGGGCGCGGTCGGCCACGTCCACCATGGCGTCGAGGTACTGGGAGACCAGCATGAGGGTCTCGGGGTTCTCCTGCACGCCGGCGGCACGCAGCAACTCGTACTGCTGGGCAATACCTTCGACGATTTCCTTACGCTGGTCAGCCACACCGCGACCCTGCAGCTTCTTGGCCTCGGCCGCACCTTCGGCTTCCTTGACCACACGGATCTTCTCAGCTTCTGCCTGCGCCACGGCAGCCTCGCGCTCACGCTGTGCGGCGTTAATGGAGTTCATGGACTCGCGCACGCGGGCATCCGGGCGAATATCGGTAACGAGGGTGTTGACGAAGTTCCAGCCGTAGGCGGCCATGTTATCGCGCAGGGACATCGCTACGTTGCGGGCGATGGTGTCCTTGGAAGAGAAAGAATCATCCAAGTTCATGTTCGCCACGGAGGAACGGACGTTGTCCTGCACATAGGCCACGATCTGCTGCTCGTGGTTGGACAAGGTGTAGAAAGCCTGACGCTCGCTGCCCTGAACTACCTCGTACTGCACGGCAACGGGGATCTGGACGAAGACGTTGTCCTTGGTCTTGGTTTCCACCATGACATCGAGCTGACGGATCTGCAGGCTAATCTTGGCGCGCACGCGGTCGACATAAGGCACCTTGAAGTGCAAGCCCGCGTGAGCAACGCTCACGAACTTACCCATCCGCTCAATGATGGCGGCCTCCTTCGTCCGGACGATGAAGAAACCGTCGAAGGCAGTGGCAATAATAATGAGGAGAATCACGCCAATGACGATGAGACCGGCCATAGGCTTATCCTTTCTGCTCGGTTAAGGTTTTCCTAACCAGTGTGCCATACGGTGACCACCACCACATCTCGAGAAAGAACATTCCCCGAGAGCTCTCGGAGCACTCTTATCGCTCATCAGCCGCGCGGAAGAGCTCGCCCAAAATCCCCGCGCCGTCCTCACTAATACCGTTGTGCTGGAAGCGGTTGGTCACCACTGGGCGCAAGTCGCGGTAGGTCTCTCCTGTAGCCAGGGAGTCTTCGAAGGGCACGAAGATATCGTCCAAGTAGATGGCGGCGGAGGCGGTAACGGGTGCGGCGGCAAGCGCAGCGGCGTCATACGGAGAGCTTGCCCACTCGTGGGCGGCGAGCTCCTCGGCGGCCTGCTTGAAGGGGCGCAGCGCCGGATCCTCATCGAACTGCCAGGGGAAGATGTGCTCACCAGTGAGATAGGTACCATCCTCGGCGAACTCGGGGAACTCCTCACGCATGCGGTGCGCAGCCCAGCCGGTGACGGCCTGGCCGCCGACGCCACCGTAGATAGATTCATGGATGGCCGCGTACAGCGGGCCAGCCTGGAAGCTCACGCGGCTTCCGACGTCGTTGAGGAAGTCCGAACGCAAGCGCTTCTTCCCACCCACGGTGCGGAAAGGTTCCTCCAGCAGGTAGCCCAAAGAATCGAAGCCAGTGCCGCGCCCCAACTCAATTCCGATAGTGCGGAAGCGGCGCGCAGACAGGCGCTCCCCTGTCGGAAGTAGCTCCTCCGAGTTGTCTAGGTGGTGGAGGATTTCCTCGACGCGCGCTTTAGCCCACGGGAACTGGGCATAGAAACGCTCGTGACGCACCTTGAGCTTGGCAAAAGTCGTGCGGTAGAGATCATCTGCACCTTTGGTCAGGGTGGGCAGGCCACCTGTAAGGAAGGCACGCCCAATGGAATCAGGGAACATCGAGGCATAGGCGGTGATGATGAAGCCGCCGAAGGATTGGCCGAAGAGATCCCAGGACTCCTCCCCCAGGTGCGCACGCAGGTGTTCGGCATCGCGCACGATGTTTTCCTGGCGCAGTTGGGCCAAGCGCTGTGCGGTGCGGTCCTCGGCAGGACTCAGCTCATCAATGCGGTGGCTGCGACCCGTGCCGCGCTGGTCCATGAGGATCCAGCGGTAGCGCTCCAAGCCCTTCCCGATGAGTCCGGAAGCACCCGTCGGCCTTGGCGCGGGAAAACCCGGCCCGCCCTGGTTATAGAGCAGCGCTGGGTAATTCTCACCGCCGGGCGGGATGATTTCCCGGGCGTAGAGCTCGAACTCCCCCGCGGCGGGATTGTCATAGTCCCAGGGGACGGTGATGGTGTGTTCCTTGATGGTGTGGCCGAAGCGTTTCATGCTTCTAGTAGACCACGAAACCCTCCTCGCGGAACGCATCGCGGATAGCTTCAACGTCTTCCGGTTTCGGCGGCTTCGTATCCTCCAAGGTGTAGGGGTAGCCCAACTCGCGCCACTTGTCCGCGCCCATGTTGTGGAAAGGCAGGACCTCGACGCGCTCGACGTTGCTCTTCCAGCGGGAGACAATCTTGACAACGTTAGCGACGTTTTCTAGGGAGTCTGTCAGGCCAGGGACGACCACGAAGCGAATCCACACCGGCTTGCCCATCTCATTGAGACGGTCACCGAAGTCGATCGTGGGTTGCAACTCGCGGCGAGTGACTTCCTTGTAGGTCTCCTCGTCACCAGCCTTGACGTCCAAGAGAACCAGGTCGATGTTGTCCATGTCCTCATCGCGCACGCGTGAGCCTAGGTATCCCGACGTGTCAATCGTCGTATGAATACCGGCGTCATGGACCTCTTTGAGCAGGCGCCGGGTGAAGGCGATTTGGAACAGCGCCTCGCCACCCGACAAAGTCAGACCACCTCCTGAAGCCTTGAAGACGGGCTTATAACGCTTGACGCGCTTGACCACATCCTCGATGCGCTCCAAGGTGCCAACCTTCATCTCCATGGTGTCAGGGTTGTGGCAATACTGGCAGCGCAACGGGCAGCCCGACATGAACATGGTCATGCGGGTTCCGGGGCCATCAACAGCCGTCACCAGCTCCCAAGAATGCACGAGCGCGACATCGCCGGAGCGGCGAGCCTGCATCAGCTCCGAGCGGGTAAAACCGTCGAGGTCGTTGTCCGTTCCTAAACCGGCGGCGGCGCCGCGCACCTTCTCCCCTTCTTCAGGAGAAAGACGCACGACGCCGGTAATGCCATCTGCCATTTAGGAACCCTGGTGGAAGGTGCGGGAGATAACGTCCAGCTGCTGCTCGCGTGTGAGCTTCACAAAGTTCACCGCGTAGCCGGAAACGCGGACCGTGAGGTTCGGGTACTTCTCGGGGTGCTCAACGGCGTCCTCCAAGGTGGACTTGTCCAGGACGTTGATGTTGGCGTGGTAGAGGCCCGAGTCCATGTTGTTGGCGGTGCGGTTGGCCTTCATGGTGGCGAGGCGCTCGTCAAAAGTTGGGGTTGCCATGATGTGTTCTCCTTGGGAAGTGGTGTGGAAGTGGTCTATTCGGAATCCATGATGAAGCCGGCATCGAGGACGCCCACCAGGTTGGTGATGCGCTCCTCCGGGGTGCGGCCCAATCCGGATGGGGTGATGGTGTTGGTCAGTGAGATGCCATCGAGGGCATCCTTGTAGTCCAACTTGCCCACCGACAGCATGGAGGCAACCATGCCGTGGTTATCCGCGCCGTTCTCCGGGTTAGCGCCTGGGGCGAACGGGGTACCTGCCTCGTGGCCGGACGGGAAGGAACCAGTTGCCTTGCCGTAGACCACGTTGGAGGTAATGGTCAGCACCGACTGGGTCGGAATGGCGTTGCGGTACATCGGGATGGCCTTAATCTTCGCCATGACGGTGTGGACGATGGTGGCGGCGATATCATCGGCGCGGTCATCATCGTTGCCGTAGAAGGGGAAGTCACCTTCCGTCTTGTAGTCCACGATGAGGCCGGTCTCATCGCGCACCGGGTAGACCTTGGCGTACTTAATGGCGGAAAGCGAGTCAGCCACGATGGACAGGCCGGCGATACCGCAGCCCATGGAGCGCACGATATCGGAATCGTGCAGCGCCATCTCAATGGACTCGTAAGCGTACTTGTCGTGGCAGTAGTGGATGATGTTCAGAGCCTCAACGTAGGTGCCGACGACCCAGTCCAGCATCTCCTCGTACTTCTGCCAGACCTCGTCAAAGTCGAGCGGGCCATCACCCTGGATAGGCTCGTAGCCATCCACAACCTGCTTGCCGCTGACCTCGTCGCGACCGCCGTTGATGGCGTAAAGCAGGGCCTTGGCGGCGTTCACGCGGGCACCGAAGAACTGCATTTGCTTGCCGACGGCCATCGGGGACACGCAGCACGCAATCGCGGCGTCATCGCCCCACTGGTCACGAATCTGCTTATCGGACTCGTACTGGATGGAGGAGGTCTCAATCGAGATGTGGGCGCAGAATTCCTTGTAGCCCGCCGGCAGCTGCGGATCCCAGAAGATGGTGATGTTCGGCTCCGGTGATGGGCCCAGATTAATCAGGGTCTGCAGCAGGCGGAAGGAGGTCTTGGTGACCTGGTGGCGGCCATCCGTACCGAAACCAGCATCGGTCCAGGTTGCCCAGTACGGGTCGCCGGAGAAGATCTGGTCATAGTCCTCGGTACGCAGGAAGCGCACGATGCGCAGTTTGAGAACCAGCTGGTCGATGATCTCTTGGGCATCTTCCTCAGTGAGGATGCCTGCGGCGAAATCACGCTCAAAGTAGCAGTCGAAGAAGGCGGAAAGGCGGCCGATGGACATCGCTGCACCGTCTTGGGACTTGATGGAGGCCAAGTAGCCAAAGTAAGTCCACTGCACTGCTTCGTGGGCAGTCTTCGCCGGCTTCGAGATATCGAAGCCATAAGACTCAGCCATGATCTTGAGCTTCTTCAGGGCCTTGATCTGCTCGGCGTGCTCCTCACGGTAGCGGGCCCAGTGCTCGGAGAAACCGAGGTCTCCCACCGCGCTCTTGGATGCTTCCTTCTCGGCGATGAGGTAGTCCACGCCATAGAGAGCCACGCGGCGGTAGTCACCGATGATGCGGCCGCGGCCATAAGCATCCGGCAGGCCGGTGATGATGTGGGAGGAACGCGCTGCGCGGATGCGCGGGGTATAGATATCGAAGACCGCATCGTTGTGGGTCTTGCGGTAACGCGTGAAGATCTTCTCGATCTCCGGATCGGTTTCCTTGCCGGCTTCCTTAATGGCCTGCTTGACCATGCGCCATCCACCATTGGGCATCATGGCGCGCTTGAGCGGAGTATCCGTCTGCAGACCGACGATGACGTCATCATCCTCGGAGATATACCCAGCCGGGAAAGCATCGATATCGCTCGGGGTGTGGGTATCCACATCGAAGATGCGCTTCTGGCGCTCGACGGAAAAATAGTTCTTCTCCAAATGCTCCCACACGCGCTGCGTCTTCTCGGTGGGCCCAGCGAGGAAGGAAGAGTCCCCGTCATAAGGGGTGTAGTTGCGCTGGATAAAATCACGAACGTCAATGTTCTCAGTCCACGGGCCGGGCTCAAAGCCCTTCCATGCCTCGAACTGCACAGACTGTTCCGTTGCGGTGGTCACTATATTGACTCCCTTCATAGTTCACACGACGCGTAAACACTTAGTCGCAGAAGGGTTGTAGGTGACTTCGGCTCACGGGCAATTCGGTCAACACGTATCGTCACCGAACCCCTCTCTGTAGCCCATAGTAGGGGGACAAACGCATAACCTCACATCGGCACATGCGTGCCCCGCGCCACCGAACGGGCTGGTTTTAGCACCACACAGGTCAGCTCTCTCATAGGTAACGGCCGTACGGTTGGATGCGGGGGTAAATCACCCCCTGACGTGGCCTTTCCCACACCTTTCGGGCGAGTTCTTGGTGCCTGTCCGCGCCGCACTCTATTGTTATGCGCAGTATCCTCATCTCGCCCTTCAGCAAGGAGCTCTTTGCGTGTCTCACACCGCCGCTACCGCTAGCCCTGCCACTGTCCCAACCCACCCCGTTGATGTGGTCCCGCCGGCGCCCAAGCTGGCGGCACTCGGACTCCAGCACGTTCTCGCTTTCTATGCCGGCGCGGTCATCGTGCCACTGCTTATCGCTGGTTCCTTGGGCCTCGATGAGGCCACCACGATTCACCTCATCAATGCAGACCTGTTGACCTGTGGTCTGGCGACGTTGATCCAGGCGGTGGGCGTCGGCAAGCACATCGGTGTCCGCCTTCCCATCATCCAGGGTGTGACCACCACGGCGGTAAGCCCGATCATTGCCATCGGCATGAGCGCTGGCGACCAGCCGCTGCCGACGATTTATGGCGCGATTATTGCTGCCGGTATCTTTACTTTCTTTGCTGCGCCGGTCTTTGGACGCGTGCTCAAGTACTTCCCCCCAATTGTCACCGGCACCGTGCTTCTGGTGATGGGCACGTCGCTGCTGGCGGTCTCAGCAAATGACTTTGTCAATTACGCGGACGGGGTTCCGGCCGCACGCGATCTGCTCTATGGTTTCGGCACGCTCACCATCATTATCATCGTGCAGCGTTTCTTCCGCGGCTTCCTGGGTACTCTGTCTGTGCTGCTTGGTTTGGTCATCGGTACTGGCGTGGCCTTCGCACTGGGCGATACGTCCTTTGACGGCGTGCGTGAAGCCGATGCCATCGGTATGACAACACCTTTCTACTTCGGTATGCCGAAGTTCGACATCATGGCGATTCTTTCCCTCATCATCGTCATGATCATCACCATGGTGGAAACCACCGGCGATGTCTTCGCCACCGGTGAGATTGTGAAGAAGCGCATCAAGCGCGATGACGTGGTGCGCGCCATTCGCGCCGATGGTCTCTCCACCACCCTTGGTGGCGTGATGAACTCCTTCCCCTACACCTGCTTCGCGCAGAACGTCGGCTTGGTTCGCCTGACTGGTGTGAAATCCCGCTGGGTAGCCGTGTCCGCAGCGGGCTTCATGATCATTCTGGGCCTGCTGCCCAAGGCCGCAGCTGTTGTGGCGGCTATTCCCTCCCCGGTGCTCGGCGGCGCCTCCCTCGCATTGTTTGCCAACGTTGCGTGGGCGGGCCTGCAGACCATTGCGAAGGAAGACATTACTGATGGCCGCAACGCCGCCATCGTTACCACCGCGCTGGGACTGGCCATGCTCGTTACCTTCAAGCCGGACGTGGCCACCGCCTTCCCGGAGTGGGCGCAGATTTTCGTCTCCTCCGGAATGTCGATCGGCGCTATCACGGCGATTTTGCTCAACTTGCTCTTCTTCCACGTCGGCTCGCAGTCTGGCGATGATGTCAGCCGTCTCGACGGCGCCGGCGTCTCGCTCAAGGAGCTCAACGACATGGACCGCGACAGCTTCGTCAGTGCGCTGCGCCCGCTCTTCAACAACGAAACCTGGCCGCTCGAAGCTGCCTGGGAGCTGCGCCCCTTCCAGGATGTCAGCCAGCTGCGCGAAGCAATCCAGGTCACGGTCCTCACTGCCCCCGGCGAGCAGCGCCGTGCCCTGATCCACGACTACCCGGCGATGGATGAGCTACTGCTCGCTGATTCCGACACCGCCGCCACTATCTCTGCTGACCGCGGTTCCTTGGCTCTGGATGACCTCGACGACGTTCAGACACAGCAGCTTATTGACGTCTCACAGGCCTACCGCGAACGCTTCGACATGCCATTTGTGGCGTACCTAGACACCAATGACTCGGCCGATCGCGTCATCGATGCGGGCGTGCGCCGCTTGTCCAACTCGGATGAGCTGGAACAGCGCGTGGTCTTGAGCGAAATCATCGAGATTGCCAATGACCGCTTCGATATCCTCCTTGCGGACGCTAACCCGGTGCGGGCTTATTGGGACCGCAAGTTCACGGAGGTGGAATGAACGTAGTTCATTCCACGTAGATGTAGTTCATTCCACGAAAGAGGGCACTCAGAGTGAGGATTAGCTGAACTCCATGGTGACCTGGGCCTCGGGGTCAACGCCACGGATGATGCCTTCATAAAAGCTGCGAGCTTGGTCCTGCAGGAGCTCGCGGTTGTCGTTGATGTCCTTGCGCTTCTTATCGGCGCTGAGGACATCTGACACTGTCGAGGCGGCGTCGAGTGGCTGGGTGGTCCAGCTGAGCACGCCGTTATCTTCCACTGCGGTCTTAAACTCTTCATCGGTATGCCCGATAAAAATGAAGTCCGGGATATGGACCGTGTAGGCATGCTCGCCGGTCTCAGTGACGCGCACGTCCTTGCCTTCGATACCGAGCTTGGCTTTGTAGGAATACTGCACAAATTGGGTGCGGTCGGTCCACGGGACGCGTACACCAAATACTTCGCCGACAGAGGATTTCTCCGCCAGCCCCTGGATGCCCAGGCTGAGCAAGACCACTTGCTCTTGACGTTCGACTGCGTTGACCACCTGAGTATTAGTGGACTGAACTGGGGCGCTATAAATCTCGTTCGGCTGGCGTACGGCATACACACCCAAGCCAGCGCAAGCGAGTGAAAGAAGCACCACAATCGCGATAAGTGTGGTGCTCAGTTTGCGGCTCGTCATACCTACCTACAGCTGGAACTGCTCAACAACTTCAGTGCGGCGCTTGTGCTCCATCCAGAAGGACAAGAACGGCACAACGCCGGCGAGCGCCGTGGTGAAAAGCTTGCTTACCGGCCACATGGCACGCGGACCGAGGACCAGGATGGACACGAGGTAGACCATGTAGGCCACGCCGTGTGCTTGGGCGATGAGCGTGGCCCAGGATGGCATCTCCATCCCCACGCCGTATTGCAGAATCATGCGCGCAACAAGAATGAGAAGAAAAATACCGGTGATAGTGGCGGCAATGGAAAAGAACTTCAGCGGGCCACGGATACGCGCCTGGCGGTCAGGATGGACAGCGTTGTTGACTGAGTTGCTCATTAATACTCCTCTTCAGTGCCGCGACGGCGGCGCTGCTTGTTCATAGCGTTAAAGGTGTCCACATCAATCTGTGGGCGAGGCGGTAGGAAATCTTCGTCGATTTTAGTCGCGGTGTGCTCCTTGGCCGCGCGCACGCTCTCTGCCGCATACTGGGCTGGCTCTTCTCCCCGCTCGAGTGCTTCGTTCTCGGCATCAATTCGCTCATTCTCGTAGCGCATGGCTGTGCGGTAAGCGTAAACAACAAATACCGCGAACAGCGGCCATTGGAAGGCGTATCCCAAGTTCTGGAAGGTTCCCGAACCGGAGCGGAACCGCGTCCATTGCCAATAAGCAAGGAATAAAAAGAGCACGACAAAGATCACGATGAGGACGATGTGCCACCATCGAACCTTCATCCGCTTTTTCGGTGCTGGGTTGGTGCTCACTCTCAACAGCCTACCCACCACGCCCGGAAAAGTGGATTTCCGTCTATGGGCTGCTGCCCTGTAGGCTAGTGAACGTTGCGCAGAGTCAAGAGTGCTCCGCAGCAACTAAATCCGCGCCCGTGGCGGAATTGGCAGACGCGCTAGATTTAGGTTCTAGTGTCTTATGACGTGTGAGTTCAAGTCTCACCGGGCGCACATAGTCAGACCCCCGCGCGGTTTCCGTGCGGGGGTCTCGTCGTCACAGCGCTCGGCGAGCCAGCCCAGCTCGCGGATGCCGGGCTTGCGGTCATGGCTTGGCTGTTGCCGGGGCTTGCGGTCATGGCCCGGCGGATGCTTAGGCTTGGCCGGCAAGCGCCGCTAGGGGTTCACGCAGCTGCGCCAGCGCGCGGCCGCGGTGCGAGACAGTGTTCTTCTCCTCTGGGGACATCTGCGCGGCGGAGCGGGATTCGCCTTCGGGCTGGAAGAGGGGATCGTAACCAAAGCCATTTTCGCCCTGTGGGGCGGTGAGCAAGGAGCCAGTCCAGCGGCCCTCCACCACGTGTTCCTGCCCATCCGGGGTCACCAGCGCGCAGACCGACACGAAGGCAGCCGCGCGACGTTCAGCGGGTACATGGGACATCTGTCCCAGTAGTAGCTGGTTATTCGCTTCATCGTCTCCGTGGCTGCCCGACCACCGAGCGGAGAGCACACCCGGCATGCCGTTGAGTTCTTCCACAGCGAGGCCGGAATCATCCGCAATCGTTGCCAATCCGGTGTGCTGCACCCCGGCGCGCGCCTTGATCAGCGCGTTTTCGGCAAAGGTGCGGCCGTCTTCCACAGGCTCCGGGTAGGTTTCCACTGCGGACAGTGGGAGCAGTTCGATGCCCGCGATGCCGGCATCAGCGAGAATCTTCTCCAGCTCCTTAAGCTTCTTGGCATTATTCGAAGCGACGAGAAGCTTTACCATCCGAGGGCCGCCTTTTGAGCGTCGATAAGCTGGGCGCAACCTGCCTGGGCCACGTCCAACATGTCGTTAAGCTCCGCGCGGCCGAACAGGCCGTGCTCACCGGTTCCCTGAATCTCGACGAAGTCTCCGCCCTCCTGCATCACCACGTTGAGATCAACCTCCGCGCGGGAGTCCTCTTCATAGGGCAGGTCGAGGCACACGTGACCGTCGACGATGCCGACGGAAACAGCGGCAATAGGATCCAGCAGCGGCTCGCCCGGGACGACGCCCTCCTCCTTGAGGTAAGCAATCGCATCAGCCAGCGCCACATACGCGCCGGTAATCGACGCCGTGCGTGTGCCGCCGTCTGCTTGCAGCACATCGCAATCCAGCTGGATGGTGTTCTCCCCCAGTTCGGAGAGATCAACCGCTGCGCGCAGGCTACGCCCCACCAGCCGGGAAATCTCGTGGGTGCGGCCCTTGACCTTGCCCTTCATCGACTCGCGCGGCATGCGATCGTGGGTGGCCGCAGGCAACATCGCGTACTCGGCTGTCAACCAGCCCTCGCCGGAATCCTTCTTAAAGCGCGGCACCCCAAATTCCACGGAAGCCGTGCACATAACTCGGGTGTTGCCGAACTCCACCAAGACCGACCCAGCCGGATTGGTGGTGAAGTTGCGGGTAATGCGGACGCTACGGAGTTGGTCGAGCGCGCGACCATCGGCACGAGTGAAATCAGTCATGCCTCCTACCCTACCGCGCGTGCTAAAAGTCGAGCTCCATACCGGCGGCACCGACGACGATCTCACCGTCGAACTCACGGGCCGCTGCTTCATAGGTTGCCGCAGCATCACCCCACGGCTGCAGGTGAACGAGCACCAACTTCTTCACGCCTGCCTCACGCGCCAAGCGCCCGGCTTCTGCCCCCGACATATGCATATCCGGGGCCTTGTCCTCCGAGGTCTCGCCCCATGCGGCCTCACAGAGGAAAACATCCACGCCCTGGGCAGCCTCGACGAGCGCGGGCGTATAAGCCGAATCAGCTGAATAGCACAAGGTTGCACCGGTTTTAGTGTGTTCGACCCGCAAGGCGTATGTCTCGACCGGGTGAACTGTGCGGAAGGGGGTGATATAGACATCGTCAACAAGCTGGCGCTCGCGGTCCACCCAGGGGCTGAACGCAAACGTATCGCTCATGTCATCCACCCCGTCCGGAGCATCAGAGGACAAGCGGCCCAGGTGGGTTTCGGTAGTACTGGGCCCGAGGCAGAAATTGCGAGACGCCGCGGGTGCTGTGGGGTGGAAGCGCCGCCACACCATCAAAGACGGAAAGTCCAAGCAGTGATCGGCATGAAGATGAGTTAATGCCACGTGTGCATCGCAAGGATCCTGGAGTTCCTGCAGGCGTGCAAGCGTACCCGGGCCCAAGTCCATGATGATGGACGGAGCAGAGGGGAAAGACAAGAGATAGCCAGAGGCCGGATTACCCACGGTGGGCACCGAGCCGGAACAGCCTAGGATGGTCAGCTTCATGCGTTCAATAGTTCCACGAAACAACGGGGGATGCGGGATTTGGGTCGATTGTACATCTTCACCAGGACTAAATCTTGGGTCCCAAGAAACGCGTGGCTAAGAGCTCGAAGGCCGCGTGATCACCGGTGCACTCGAAACTGCGGGTGGGCACCTGTCCCGCTGGGGCGAGCATGTCCGTGGTTGTGAGGGTACGTAGGACATCCTTCGTAGTCTCCTCCGCCGAAGACACCAACGTGACGTTATCTCCGATGGCGAGCTGGATGACGCCCGTGAGCAGCGGGTAGTGCGTGCAGCCAAGAACGAGCGTATCGACGCCCGCCGACTGCAGCGGCGCGAGGTAGCCCTCGGCCACACCAAGAATCTGACGCCCGGCGGTAATGCCGCGCTCAACGAAACTCACGAAGTCCGGGCAAGCCACGGCTGTGCACTCAACATTCGGATTGACGGCAAAAAGATCTTGATAAGCACCTGAATTGATGGTGCCCTCCGTGCCGATCACGCCAATTTTTCCGTTGCGGGTGGTGGCGATGGCACGGCGTACAGCCGGACGGATAACCTCCACGACCGGAATGTCATAGCGCTCCCGGGCGTCGTGCAAAAAGGCGGCCGTCGCGGTGTTGCAGGCAATCACCAGCATCTTGCAGCCGCGCTCCACGAGCTCATCGGCAATCGCGGTGGACAGCTCACGCACTTGGGCGATGGAGCGCGGGCCATAGGGCGCATGGGCGGTATCGCCGATGTAGATAATGGATTCGTCGGGAAGCTGCTCGATGATGGTGCGCGCAACGGTCAAGCCACCCACGCCCGAGTCAAAAATCCCGATGGGAGATGTTGCATCAGGCATTAGCGCGTTACTCCTTCGGGCGCGGGCTTAACCTTTTTAATCGGGTCATCGGAGGTGATCACCATTCCCGCGACGATGCCACCGATGGCACCGAAAAGGTGCCCCTGCCAGCTGACTCCTTCATAGATAGGCAACACGCCCCAGATGAGACCGGAATAGGCAAAGCCCAACCCCACGCCGACGAGAAATTGACCCAGGGAACGGTTGAAGATTCCCCGAACGATGAGGTAGGCCAGCCAGCCATACACCATGCCCGAGGCACCAATATGCGAGGTCCCCGGCCCGCCCAACAGCCAGGTGCCGATGCCAGCGATGAGTACCACGATGATGGTAACTTCCCACCATGCCTTGCGGCCTGAGAGGCCGATCAGGAAGCAAAAGACGGCACCGGGCAGTGAATTTCCGATGAGGTGCTCAAAGTTCGCGTGGAGTAGCGGAGCGGTGAAAATCCCCCAGATGCCATTAAAATCCAGTGGGCGTATGCCGTATTGACCCAGCTCGCTGCCAAAAAACAGGAAGTTGATGATGTGGATAACCCACTCAACGACTAGGAATCCCACCGTTAAAGACGCTGCCGTCTTCAAGCGTCCAGCCCGAGTGTAATTCTTCGAATCCCCCGTGTTGAGAACAGGCTGCTGCCCCGCCCCGGGGGCTGCCGGGCGGGGCCGGAAGGGGTTGGGCCCATGCGAATGCTGCTGGCCAAAAGGTCCACTCGTCGTCATAATGACTCCAACTTTAGCAAGCGCGCAGCGAGGAATACGCCTCCAAACCCAGCCCCGGGGTTGCGCTCACCACGGCATCGACGATGGCTGCCTCCACTGCGTCGGCAGCGGCGGCGCTTAACGACGCCAACTCCGCAGCGCCGATCCCCTGCTCTGCAGGTTGTGTTCCGGAGGCGGCGGCAAAAAGCGTATCCCCATCCAGTGGGGAATGCGCCGGGCGAACCGCCCGGGCAATGCCGTCGTGGCCCGCTAAAGCAAGACGTTTTACTTGGGCCTTGGTTAACGGGGCGTCGGTCAACACCGCGCCAATGGTGGTGTTTAGTTGAGAAGCCTCTGCGAAAGATTCAGCCAGGCTGCGGGCCGCGGCAAACCGCTTAGCGTCGACGGCCGGCGCGTCCGGTGCGCCAAACAAACGCCCAGTCTCAGCATCAATCACCTGCCCCACCGGGTTGGCTACAACAACCGCGGCGACGGTGAACGGGGAGACATCGATAAGCACGGACCCCACCCCACCTCTGATCTTGCCTGCGCAGGCGCCGGTGCCTGCGCCCACGCTGCCGCTCGTAGCGTCGTGCCCTGCCAACGCGGCGCGTAGAGCCGCCTGACCATCTGCCGCCGTGGGGCGCTGTGGGCCGGCGAGCAGATCAAAAATGACCGCGCCTGGCACGATGGGCACGCGGGGGCCGGGGATCTCCTCCCCAAAGACGGGGAAACCAATTCCCGCTTCCTCAAGCCCGCGCATGACACCATCCGCTGCTGCCAGCCCAAAGGCCGAACCGCCTGCAAGGACAAGAGCATGAACGCGCTCAACCGTGTTATGCGGCTCCAGCAGATCCGTCTCGCGGGTGCCGGGGCCTCCGCCGCGCACATCGACGCCAGCCACGGCTCCTTGTTCACCGCAGTAAACGACGGTGACGCCGGTGTCCTCACGCGTGACGTGACCGACAGAAAAGCCCATGTCGGGGAGAGTCTGCACGGTGCTAATCCATGATGACGTTGAGCAGCGAATCCTGACAGAACGCCAGCCATTCCACGAGCGTATCGCGGTCCGCTCCAGGGGTATCCTGCGGCACGTCCCCGGCGGCGATGAAGAGGCGAAGGTCATTGAGCCCTGCGAGGAAGGCATGTGCTTCTTCCTCGCTGATAGCCACCTCTACCCCGCCGGTGGGCCCCAGCGCGGTGTTAATCACTTGGAGGTTTTCCAGCTTGGCGCGCGCGATGTCATTCTCGTGCAGCGAACGCAGCAGTGAATTATCGCCGTCGAACTCTTCATCCCCTGCCTTCTTGAAGTCGGGGAAAAGGCGGGCCAGCGATGGATCCTCCGGTGCTTCGGTGTGGCCGGTGGGCATGTCGAGCATGTCCGCCAGCTCATCCTTGGGGGCCGATTGTGCGCGGGCAATGATGGCCTCGGAGACGGTTGCGGTGAGATCACCTAAAACTTCGCGCTCCATGGGCTCGAAAACAGTCGTGTATTTCGCGCCACGCATGAAGGACTTTTTCTTTTTCCAAGCCTGCATACTCTTATCCTGCCTGCTGCATCGTGGCCCACAGGCCGGCGACTTGCAGTTTCTTCACATCGGCTTCGACTTTGTCACGCTCACCTGAGGAGACCGCTGCCTTTCCTTCGGTATGGACCTGCATCATCAGCTCGTTGGCGCGCTTTTTGTCATAGCCCAGCACAGTCTGGAACACGTAGGAAACATAGCTCATTAGGTTGACTGGGTCATCCCAAACAATGCACATCCACGGCAGGTTTTCGCTCGTGGCGACGTCGACCTCAATCGCTTCATCCAGCTCCGGGGTGGCCATGGGCGAACTCATAACCACGCCCGCGGACGTTTCTTTGTGCGCTTTCATGTCCTCTACCCTAGCCAAATTTTTTCCGGTAGCGAGCGGTTATACTGTCATCAGCTTTTGACCTGATTGTCGTTTCCAGGTGGCACCGATGAATTCTTTTACCCTTCCCCCAGCCGTTACTGACATTCTCGCGGGACGCCAACCGGCGAAGGAGGATGTCGTGCTCCTCCTGCAGCGCATCCTCACCGTGCTCGTCCTCGGCGGCACGCTCACAACTGCCGTCATCAGTCTGACCACTCCGTCCGAGGACGGCAGCTCGCAGGAGCCAGAAACTCCCGCGCCAGCAGCCTGTGATTACGAGCTTCCCGACGTTCCCGTCCAACGCCAGCTCGCCACCATCCAAGAGGATCTGATGGTGGCGCTCAACAGGTGGCGCAAGGAAGACGGCCAGGCCCCGCTGGTGCCCGGTATCAACCGCCAAACCGCAGCCCGCGAAAAGGCGGAGTGCAACGCGATGACCCACGAGCAGGATCTGACGGAAGAAAATGTGCAGATGGTCCAGCACCACCTGCCCTTAGAGACGGCTAGCGGCTACCATTTTGTGGAAGACATCCGTAAGTCACCCGACAATATGGCTGCCCTGCGAGATCGCCGGATGACCACCGCGGCCGTTGGAGTGGCTTATAACGACGGCGAGGTCTACGTTGTCATTCAGCTTGAGGAATAGAAGAGCTGATTTTTCAGAGCTGTCTGAGTAGCATCTTCGATGTGACTACTATCTCAGACAACACCCAGGATTCTGGGTTCGGACCTAGCGATCGTTCTACGGCTCTCCTTACGGATAAATACGAGCTGACCATGTTGGAGGCAGCGTTGCGCGATGGCTCCGCGCACCGCCAAGTGGCCTGCGAGGTATTTGCCCGCCGCCTCCCCAACGAGCGGCGCTATGGTGTCGTGGCCGGCACCGAACGCGTACTTCGCGCAGTCCGGGACTTCCGCTTTACCGCCCAACAACTGGCAGAGATGGACTTCCTTGATGCAGAAACCAAGGAATACCTGGCCAATTACCGCTTCTCTGGACACATCGATGGCTACCGCGAAGGCGAGCTCTACTTCCCCAATTCGCCCCTGTTGACCGTGCGCGGGACCTTTGGTGAATGCCTGATTCTGGAAACGGTGATTCTGTCCATCATGAATTCCGATTCCGCAGTGGCTTCTGCGGCCTCACGCATGGTGGTGGCTGCAGATGGCCGCCCCATCATCGAGATGGGTTCGCGCCGCACGCACGAATACGCTGCCGTGACCGCTGCCCGCGCCGCCTACCTGGCAGGTTTCCAGGCCACCTCCAACCTGGAAGCCGGCTACCGCTACGACATCCCGGTCTCCGGCACTGCGGCGCATGCGTGGACGCTGGCGCATGTCAACGAGGACGGCACCCCCAATGAGGAGGCGGCCTTCCGCGGGCAGATCGAGACCCTTGGTGTCGATACCACCCTGCTGGTGGATACCTATGACATCACCAAAGGCGTAGAAACCGCCGTGCGCGTCGCCGGCCCCGAGTTGGGCGGCGTGCGCATCGACTCTGGTGATTTGGCCGCGGTCACCCATCGCGTGCGCAAGCAGCTCGATGACTTGGGCAACCACAACACCAAAATCGTGGTCTCCTCCGACCTCGATGAGTTTGCCATCGCCGGCCTGCGCGGCGACCCCGTCGATGTCTATGGCGTGGGTACCTCAGTGGTTACTGGCTCGGGCGCGCCAACCGCCAGCATGGTGTACAAGGTCGTCGAGGTTGATGGCCACCCAGTAGCCAAGCGCTCCTCCTCGAAGAAATCGCAGGGTGGGGCTAAGCGCTCTCTGCGCACCTACCGTTCCTCGGGGGTGGCCGTCGAGGAGCTCGTGCTCCCCTTCTCCGCCGAGGACCCAGACACGGGCACGCTTCGCACCCGCGAGATGACGGTACCGCTCATGCGCGACGGCGAAATCCTCGACAACCTGCCTACCCTCGAGGAATCCCGCGAGTATCTGGCTCAGGCCATCACCACCCTGCCATGGGAAGGCTTAGCGCTCACCCGCGACGAGCCTGCGGTTCCCACCCGCTTCGTTGGCTTCGGCTCTTAAGAAGCACGGCGAAGGCGACCGACTACACTGCCTGACATGCACGACACAACGGTTGACCTTCTCGACGCCGCAGTCTCTTCCCTCGGCGGCGCGCGGCGTGCCGGCCAGGTGCGCATGGCGGAGGCCGTAACCACCGCGTTAGAAAAGGAACGCCACCTCGCTGTGCAGGCAGGAACTGGTACGGGTAAGTCCCTGGCTTACCTCGTGCCCGCCTTCCGCCACGCGCAAGGAACCGGACACACGGTGATCGTCTCCACCGCCACGCTGGCGCTGCAGCGGCAGCTCGTGGAGCGGGACCTTCCGCGTCTGGCCGAGGCCCTCGAGCCGCACCTGGAGAAGAAGCCCACCTTCGCCATCATGAAGGGCCGCTCCAACTACGTCTGCCTCAACAAGGTGTCCCGCGCCGCCGAACTGGAGGATGAGGACGCGCTACTCGACGAAGACTCGGTCTCCCACCTCGGCCGCCACGTCCAACGTGTCTATGAATGGGCGGAAGACACCGAGACGGGTGACCGTGAGGATTTGGAACCGGGCGTGCCCGACCTCGCGTGGCGGCAAGTCTCCGTCACCTCGAACGAATGCCTCGGCGCCACACGCTGCCCGCACGGCGAGGACTGCTTCGCGGAACTCGCGCGACGCCGCGCGGCGGACGTCGATATCGTGGTCACCAACCACGCGCTGCTCGCCATTGACGCAGTAGCAGACATCAATATCCTGCCGGAACACGATGTCGTCATCATCGATGAGGCCCACGAGCTAGATGGCCGCATCACCTCGGTTTCTACCGCCGAAATCACCGGGCGCGCGCTGAAGATGGCGGCCAGCCGCGCCAAGTCTCTCGGCGCCAACGGTAAGGACCAACGCCTCGCTGAGCAGGCCAACGAGCTGAGTCAACTCCTCGGAGAGTTCGCGCCAGGACGCTGGACCGACTTGCCAGAGGAAGCCAAGCAGCAGCTCATGGGTTTGGCGGACACGTTGGCCGACTGCCGCGAGACCATCGCCCGCGCCCCCGAGGGCGAGCAGTCCCAAGACCCGGAAAAATCTGCGGAGCGCCAGAACCTGGCCAATCACCTCGCTAGCCTCGTCGAAGCCATCGCTCGCATCCTTGACGTTTTCGCTACCGGTGACCCCGCCGCGCATGCCGACGTAGTCTGGCTGGAGCGCGATGAGCGCACGCTGAACGACACCCTCGCCGTGGCCCCGCTCTCCATCGCCGGGATGCTGCACGAAAAGCTCTTCGGCGAACAAACCGTGGTGCTGACCTCCGCCACCCTGGCATTGGGCGGGCGCTTCGACGCCATGGCCGCACAATGGGGCCTGCCGAAGGGCACGTGGGACAGCCTTGATGTGGGTTATCCTTTCGACCCCGCGCGCAGTGGCATCTTATATACCGCGTCGCACCTACCGCAGCCGGGCCGTGACGGCCTCGGCCCCGAGACGCTCAAGGAGATCCGCGAGCTCATCATGGCTGCGGGCGGGCGCACGCTCGGGCTCTTCTCCTCGCGGCGAGCCGCGCAGCAGGCAGCCGAGGAACTCAAGCCCACGCTCCCCTTCGATATCTACCTCCAGGGCGAGGACTCCATCGGCGCTCTCGTGGACAAGTTCACGAAGAACGAAAACTCCTGTCTTTTCGGCACGCTAACCCTTTGGCAGGGCGTCGACGTACCGGGTCCTGCTTGTTCCCTGGTCCTCATCGACCGCATTCCCTTCCCCCGCCCGGATAACCCCATCATGCAGGCTCGCACCGAGGCCGCGAAGGCCGCCGGGCGCAACGGCTTCATGGAAGTCTCCGCCACGCATGCTGCATTGCTTATGGCCCAAGGCGCGGGCCGTTTGCTGCGCTCTGCTAACGACCGCGGCGTCGTCGCAGTACTGGATAACCGCTTAGTAACCAAGCGCTATGGCTCCTACTTGAGGGCCTCGATGCCACAGATGTGGCCCACGAGCGACCCGCACGTCGTGCGCGGGGCTCTCCAGCGCCTAGTCGAAGCCCGTTAGGGGCGGCGCAGCGCGCAGACCGTAGCTGAGTCTGGGGCAACTTCGGTGAAGCCGGCGTCGTGCACCACAACAGCACCGGGGCGAGCGCATGCCGCTGCAAAGTCCGCAGTGCCGAGTTCGCGCACGGAAAGCGAAAAGTCCCGCGCTGCCCAGTCCTCTACTTCCTTGAAGCTCATTGCCGCAGCCAGCAGCATTGAACCATGCCCCACTTGCGCCGCAGCCTTTCCGGCGCTCATGGCAAGGGATGAGTCGATGTAGATCACGGGGTCGTCGGCAAGCGCGGGGCCCGGCTCATCCTGCGGGAGATCAGTATGGCCGATCTGCAGCTTGGCGACGAGCGGGTGCACATCCTGTACCGCCGAGGGGACGAAGACACGCGCGCGGTCATTGACAGTGACCCCAGGCAGAGCCTGTACATCGCGCCACGCCTTGTTGCGCGCGCGGCGGGCCACCTTGCGGATGCGGTGGCCGTACCACTGCCCCAAGGCCTCGGCGAAGGCCCCATCCTGCCCGGCCCGATCGTCGAGGCAGAGCTTGACCACACCCCGCGCCGCTGCCTCCAGCACCTCCGTGCGCGTGGGCGTGTCTTGCTTGGGCAGGTTGAGCGCTATCTGCATCGCCTGGATGGTCTCGGGCTTGTCGGGGTCCTCGGGATCCTCCCGCCAGCTGCGCTCGCTGCACGCGGCCACGAGGCGACGGTGGGCCTCGCGGAGGTTATTCACTGGCGACTTCCTCCATGGGAATGCCCAGGATTTGCAGGATTTCATCCATGTACGGATGGTTGACCGAGGTATCCGCAACCTCTCGCAGCGCGGGTTTGGCGTTGAAGGCGATGCCCAAGCCGGCAGCGGAGATCATGTCGATATCGTTGGCACCGTCACCAACCGCCACGGTCTGCCGCATGCTCAGGCCCGAATCCGCAGCAAATTCGCGCAGGAACATCTCCTTGGCCTTGCGGTCCACGACGTCCCCGATGACCCGGCCGGTGAGCTTGCCGTCCTCGATCTCCAGGGTGTTGGCGCGCACGTAGTCGAGGTCGAGCTCTTTAGCTAGATCCTCGAGGACCTGAATGAAGCCGCCAGACACCACCGCAACGCGGTAGCCCATGCGCTTGAGCGTGCGGATGGTGGTGCGCACGCCTGGAGTCAGACGAATATCGTTGGCGGTTTCCTTAATCACCGTCTCCGGCAACCCGGCCAAGGCGGCGACGCGCTCGCGGAGAGACTCTTCGAAGTCCAGCTCACCGCGCATAGCGCGCTCCGTCACCGCGGCAACCTCTGCCTCCTTGCCAGCGTGGGCGGCCAACATCTCGATAACCTCGCCGGTGATGAGGGTGGAATCGCAGTCAAAGCAAATAAGCCGCTTTGAGCGGCGTTGCAGGCCGGAGCGCTCAATGGCGATGTCGACGCCCTGCTCCGTGGCCAAGCGGGCCAGCATTGCGCGGACTGGGTCGGAAGCTCCCTCAATGGTGATGTAGAGCTCGAGACCGTTGAGCGGGTAGGTAGAAAGACCGCGGATGCGGTCGATGTTGACGTTCAGGTTGGCCAGCTCCTTGGCAATCGCCGACATGTGGCTGGCGTTGAGCTGGCGTCCTAGCACCACGACGACGTGCGTGGAGCGCGGCCGTGAGGTTGCCTCCTCTTCCCGAAGATCCACGTTGATGGATTGGGCATAAATGCTCAACGTGTTGCGTAGGCCCTGCTCGAGCGCTTCGAGGCGGGAGGCCTGCACCCTGATATACGCAGAAAGGGAGATACGGCCGGAAAAGATAGCCTGTTCGGCGTCGACGAGCTCGACGTTGTGGGAGCTCAGGACTCGGAAGAAGGCGGCCGATACGCCGGGCTTGTCGGGGCCAGAGGCGGTGACAACGGCGAAGACTTGTTCACTTTGATTATCCACGGGCCTCATTATCGCACACCGCGATCTTGGAATCTCCACCTACGGCAAACGCCGCCTCCCCATCGCGGTGATGGGGAGGCGGCGTTTTCAGGAGTACTCAGCTAGTGAGTGCTTAGTGCCCGACGTGTGCTTCCTCGCGCATGCGCTTGACCATGTGCGGGTAGTGCAGCTCGAAGGCCGGACGCTCGGAACGGATGCGCGGCAGGGATACGAAGTTGTGGCGCGGCGGCGGGCAGGAGGTAGCCCACTCGAGGGAGTTGCCGTAACCCCACGGATCGTCCACGGTGACGATCTCACCGTAGCGCCAGGACTTGAAGACGTTCCACACCAGCGGGATAACCGATGCGCCGAGAACGAAGGAGAAGATGGTGGAAATCTGGTTGAAGACCGTGAAGCCATCAGACTCCAGGTAGTCAGCGTAACGACGCGGCATACCCATGTTGCCCACCCAGTGCTGAACCAGGAAGGTGCCGTGGAAGCCAATGAAGGTCAGCCAGAAGTGAATCTTGCCCAGACGCTCATCCAGCATGCGGCCGGTCATCTTCGGGAACCAGAAGTACAGACCACCGAAGGCGGAGAAGACCACGGTACCGAAGAGGGTGTAGTGGAAGTGAGCAATCAGGAAGTAGGACTCAGCAAGGTGGAAGTCCAGCGCCGGAGAGGCCAGCATAATACCGGTCATACCACCGAAGAGGAAGGTAGTCAGGAAGCCCATGGCGAAGATCATTGGGGTATCCCAGGTGATATGACCCTTCCACATCGTGCCGACCCAGTTGAAGAACTTCACGCCGGTCGGAACCGCAATGAGGAAGGTCATGAAGGAGAAGAACGGCAGCAGGACGGCGCCGGTCACGAACATGTGGTGAGCCCACACAGCCATGGACAGTGCACCGATGGCCAGCAGAGCGAAGACGAGGCCAATGTAGCCGAAGACCGGCTTACGGGAGAAGACCGGAACAATCTCGGAGATGATGCCGAAGAACGGCAGTGCCAGGACGTAAACCTCCGGGTGGCCGAAGAACCAGAAGAGGTGCTGCCACAGGATGCCGCCACCGTTGGCGGAATCGAAGATGTGGCCACCCAGCTTGCGGTCATAGAGAACGCCCAGCGCTGCGGCGGTCAGCAGCGGGAAGATCATCAGCACGATGATGGAAGCGGTGAAGACAGCCCAGGTGAAGACCGGCAGACGGAACATGGTCATGCCTGGCGCACGCAGGGTGAGAACCGTGGTGATCATGTTGATGGCGGAAGCAATGGTACCGACACCGGTAGCACCCACACCAACAATCCACATGTCAGCGCCGATGCCCGGGGTGTGAACCGAGTCCGCCAGCGGCATGTACATGGTCCAGCCGAAGTCAGCAGCACCGCCCGGGGTCAAGAAGCCCGCGAGCATCACGATGCCGCCGGTCAGGGTAATCCAGAAACCGAAAGCGTTCAGACGCGGGAAAGCCACATCCGGTGCGCCAATCTGCAGGGGCAGAACATAGTTACCGAATGCCCACACCACAGGTGTCGCAAATAGCAGCAGCATGACGGTGCCGTGCATGGTGAACAGCTGGTTGAACTGCTCGTTGGACAGGAACTGCAGTCCCGGGGTGAAAAGCTCAGCACGAAGAAGCAGAGCCATGAAGCCACCGAGGAAGAAGAAGCTGAAGGACATGATCATGTACATGATGCCCAGCTGCTTGTGGTCGGTGGTGGTTAGCAACGTCCAAGCCTTGGAACCGGTCTTTGCGTTACCAGTCGGCTCCGGACGTGTAGGCGCGACGTAGTCGTCGAGCCGTGGCGCCACAGCGGTCATAAAATCCTCCTGAAGAACAAGCGTTTAACCACATCGGCATCACGCGTTTTCACGCGACACACACTCAGCGATCAAACACCTAGGTTTACTCGCATTATATTAGGCCACCTCAGGGCCAAATTTCCAGCGCTCTGTCATTTTCCACTGCCCTCGCTAGCCCCGTTTGGAGCGGATAACCCCTTGTACGCGGCCGCCCCGCCGCACCAGGCTTTAACACACGGTGATCTAGAACACAGTTAGGCGGGCCCGACGGTCCCTAAAACCCGAAAACGCACCCCCTGAAAGAATCAAACTTTCGGTTGATCCTCTCGGGAGGTGCGCGGTACCGACAGGGAGGGCTTAGAAGTCCCAGTCGTCGTCGGTGGTTTCCTCGGCCTTGCCAATTACGTAGGAAGAGCCGGAGCCAGAGAAGAAGTCATGGTTCTCATCGGCGTTCGGAGACAGCGAAGACAAGATCGCTGGGGACACCCGGGTTTCATCCGCGGGGAAGAGACCCTCGAAGCCTAGGTTGTTCAGCGCCTTGTTGGCGTTGTAGCGCAGGAAGCGCTTTACATCCTCGGTCCAGCCCAGCTCATCGTAGAGGTCCTCGGTGTAGTCAATCTCATTCTCGTAGAGATCATAGAGAAGGTCAAAGGCGTAGCCCTTCAACTCTTCCTGCTCCGACTCTGAAAGCTCCTTGTAGCCCTGCTGAAACTTGTAGCCAATGTAGTAGCCGTGAACGGCCTCATCGCGAATAATGAGGCGGATGATGTCGGCCGTGTTCGTCAGCTTTGCTCGCGACGAGAAGTGCATCGGCAGGAAGAAACCAGAGTAAAAGAGGAAGGATTCCAGCAGCACGGACGCTACCTTCTTCTTCAGCGGGTTATCTCCCTCGTAGTAGGACATGACGATCTTAGCCTTGCGCTGGAGGTTTTCATTCTCCTCAGACCAGCGGAAGGCATCGTTGATCATGGGTGTCGACGCCAGCGTCATAAAGATATTGGAGTAGGACTTCGCGTGGACGGACTCCATAAAGGCGATGTTGGTGTACACGGCCTCCTCGTGGGGCGTGACGGCGTCGGGAAGCAGCGAGACCGCACCCACGGTGCCCTGAATGGTATCGAGCAGGGTGAGGCCAGCGAAGACGCGCATGGTGGTCTCCTGCTCCTTCTCCGTCAGCGTCTTCCAACTCGGGATGTCGTTGGACACCGGAACCTTCTCCGGGAGCCAGAAGTTACCGGTCAGGCGATCCCACACCTCAAGGTCCTTCTCATCCGGAATGGTATTCCAGTTAATTGCTTTCACCGGAGCCTCGTGGCTAGCGATGTAATCGTCGTACTCGTGAGACACGCACGTCACCTCGTCTTGCTAGTAATTTTGGGGTTCGGTGCCATCGTACCCGCTAAAATTAGGGGCCAAAATTCCAGCGTGTTTTATACTTAAGTCCTGTTCTCATGACCCCAAGTTTCGATGGAATGACTGACTCCTCCGCTCCCCTCCTCAGTACCGTGCTCGACGCTTTGGGCACGGACATCGTCAGCGGCACGCTGGCAGCCGGTGATCGATTTACGCTCACTGATCTCTGCGCGCGTTTCGGTATTTCCCGAACCGTAGCCCGCGAAGCCATGCGCGCGCTCGAGCACCTAGGGATGGTCTCCTCGTCACGCCGAGTAGGTATTACAGTGCTCCCCATCAGTGAATGGGCGGTCTACGATCCCGCAATCATTTCTTGGCGTTTAGGATCCGAGAAATCGCGCGATAGCCAGCGCACCTCTCTTAATGATCTGCGTCTCGCCATCGAGCCTGTCGCCGCGGGCTTAGCCGCGCAGCACGCTTCCCCAGAAGATAAGGAAGAGATTTTGGACCTGGCCCACCGCCTTCAGGTCACGCCAACGCGGCGCGTGGGCGAGCACCTCGCCACAGATCTGCGCTTCCACGCCATGGTTCTCCATGCCTCAGGCAATGAAATGTTCACTGCGCTAAGCCCCTATCTCCTATCCATGGTGCGCGGGCGCTCCCTCTATGGTTCCCGCAAGCGCAACCCCACGGCCGGCACCGCACAGCTCCACCTCGATCTAGCGGAGGCAATCCACCGCGGTGACTCCCCCGAGGCAGAAAAAATCGCACGCGCCATTCTCATTGAGGCGCGTGCGAATAAAGACTAGAGCATGCAGGAAACGCAGCCCTCAACCTCGGTTCCCTCCAGCGCCATCTGGCGCAGGCGGATGTAGTAGAGAGTCTTAATACCCTTGCGCCAAGCGTAAATCTGAGCACGGTTGATATCGCGGGTAGTGGCGGTGTCCTTGAAGAACAGCGTCAGCGACAGACCTTGGTCAACGTACTTCGTGGCCTCGGCGTAGGTGTCGATGATCTTCTCGTAGCCGATCTCGTAGGAGTCCTTGAAGTACTCCAGGTTGTCGTTGTCCATGTGCGGCGCCGGGTAGTAGACGCGGCCGATCTTGCCTTCCTTACGAATCTCAATCTTAGAGGCAATCGGGTGGATCGAAGAGGTCGAGTTATTGATGTAGGAAATCGATCCGGTCGGCGGCACCGCCTGCAGGTTGCGGTTGTAAATGCCGTGCTTGGCGACGTCCGCCTTCAGCTGCGCCCACTCCTCTGCCGACGGGGTGTGGATCGAGGACTTGGCGAAGAGCTCCTTGACCTTCTCCGTACGGGGAGCAAAGTCAGCCGGATCATAGCGGTCGAAGAACTCGCCACTAGCGTAGTCAGACTCGGGGAACTCGCTGAAGTACTCGCCGCGTTCGCGGGCCAGCTTGTTGGAGGCGCGCAGCGCGGCGTACATGATGGCGGCGAAGTAGGCGTTGGTGAAGTCCAAGCCTTCCTCGGAGCCATACTCAATGTGCTCGCGGCCGAGGTAACCGTGCAGGTTCATCTGGCCCAGACCAATGGCATGGGAATCATCGTTGCCCTTGCGCACGGAAGGAACAGAGTTGATGGCGGTCTTATCCGACACCGCGGTCAAACCACGGATAGCAGTCTCCACCGTCAGCGCGAAGTCCGGGGAATCCATGGTGGCGGCAATGTTCAGGGAGCCAAGGTTGCAGGAAATATCGCTGCCCAAGGTCTTGTAGGTGAGGTCCTCGTTGAGCTCCGACGGGGAGTTGACCTGCAGAATCTCCGAGCAGAGGTTCGACATGTTGATGCGACCGGTCTTGACCGGGTTCGCGCGGTTCACGGTGTCCTCGAACATGATGTACGGGTAACCGGATTCGAACTGCAGCTCCGCAACGGTCTGGAAGAAGTGGCGAGCGTTGATCTTCTTCTTGCGGATACGCGGATCCTCGACCATCTCTTCGTAGTGCTCAGTAACGGAAATATCGCCGAAGGCCTTGCCGTAGACGCGCTCGACATCGTACGGGCTGAACAGGTACATATCGTCGTTGTTCTTCGCCAGCTCGAAGGTGATATCCGGGATCACGATGCCGAGCGACAGTGTCTTAATGCGGATCTTCTCATCCGCATTCTCGCGCTTGGTGTCGAGGAAATTCATGATGTCCGGGTGGTGCGCGTTGAGGTAAACCGCACCAGCGCCCTGGCGAGCACCCAGCTGGTTCGCGTAGGAGAAGGAATCCTCCAACAGCTTCATCACGGGGATGACGCCGGAAGACTGGTTCTCAATGTGCTTGATGGGCGCGCCAGATTCACGGATGTTGGACAGCAACAGGGCCACGCCGCCGCCGCGCTTAGACAGCTGCAGAGCGGAGTTAATGGAGCGGCCGATGGACTCCATGTTGTCCTCGATACGCAGCAGGAAGCAGGACACCAGCTCGCCACGCTGAGCCTTGCCGGCGTTGAGGAAGGTCGGGGTAGCCGGCTGGAAGCGGCCGGTCATGATTTCATCTACAAGGTGCTCAGCCACCTTGGTGTCACCATCCGCCAAGAAGAGTGCGGTCATGGACACGCGGTCTTCGAAGCGCTCGAGGTAGCGGCGGCCGTCGAAGGTCTTCAGCGTGTACGAGGTGTAGTACTTGTAGGCACCCAGGAAGGTCTTAAAACGGAACTTGAAGGCGTAGGCACGCTTGAACAGGGACTTAATGAAATCAAAGTCGTACTGCTCGAGCAGTTCCGGCTCGTAGTATTTGTTGTCCACCAGATAGCGCATCTTTTCTTCCAGATCATGGAAGTAGACGGTGTTCTGGTTGACATGCTGGAGGAAGAATTGGTTCGCGGCCTCACGGTCCTTGTCGAACTGAATGTTGCCGTTCTCGTCATACAGGTTCAGAAGTGCGTTGAGCGCATGGTAATCCAGCTGCTCCTCTGGCTTCACAGGTTCAGCGACGGTCTTACCCAATTGCGTGGTCACGACGTTCACGGGCCTTTCTTTGCTATGGCGAAATGGAGAGACAAAATAATAGGAATGAGGCTTTAGGCGGCTAAACCTAAAGCAGCCGCGTTGGCCAAGAGGCCTTCACGGCAAATTGTGACATCTTCCTCGGTTCCGAGAAGCTCGAAGCGGTACACATAAGGAACCTTACACTTGGCGGCGATGACGTCGCCGGCCTTGCCAAAGTCACTGCCGAAGTTGCTGTTGCCTCCGGCTACGACAGCGCGGATGAAGCTGCGGTTGTGTTCGTCATTCAGAAAACGAATGACCTGCTTGGGAACAGGCCGGGTGTTGTGCCCGCTCATCGATGCCCCTCCCCCATACGTCGGACAAATCAAGACGTAGGGTTCATTCACGGTGAGGGGCTCATCGCTGAGACGCAGCGGGATGCGGGCGCTGGGAAGGCCGAGCTTCTCGACGAAGCGGTGGGTGTTTTCCGTAGCGGAAGAGAAATACACGACCAACATGACTGTTCCCTAGGCGCTCGCCGCCATAACGGAGAGAGCCTTGATGCGGTCAGGGCGGAAACCGGACCAGTGCTCACCGTGAGCCTCAACGACCGGCGCCTGGACGTAGCCCAGAGCCATGACGTAGTCACGGGCATCATCATCCAGGCTGATATCCACCGTTTCATAGTCGAGACCAGCACGGTCAAGAGCCTTCTTGGTGGCGTTGCACTGGACGCAAGCGGGCTTGGTGTAGAGGGTGATGCTCATGTGACGTTCCTTCAGCTTCCTTCGGCACTACACGCGGAGTGACTGTTGAATTCGATACCAGCAGGGCGCTTAGCAGCCCCATATTAAAGCTTTGAACAGCGGTGCAGAACCGCCGCTCAAGCAACATCAACGACACTATACTTTGTGCTCGCACCCCGCAACTAGCACTATATGTAGTAGTTACAAGGGTGATATTCCCAGGATGTAACCCGCCCCGACCCCACATGTTGACACCCCATCACTTCACCGATTGCCACGGCGGTAACTACACGGGTGATATTCCCTGCTCGTTCACCGAAGATTCACCTAGTTTGTGACAAACACCACTCGGTCCCCGGTTTTCGCCTCCCGCACACTGGCACGAAAGACTCCTTAAGCTCACAGAGGCAGTTTCAGCCCGGAGCGAAGCGGCAAAAGGAAACCGCCCCCTCCAACAAGCTATGAGCATGCTGAAGGGGGCGGTGCGAGTCCGTACGACTTAGCCCTGGCGAGCCTTGAAGCGCGGATCCTTCTTGTTGATCACGAAGACCTTACCGTGGCGGCGAATAACCTGGGCGCCCGGCTTCTTCTTCAGCGACCGAAGCGACTTGCGAACCTTCATCGGGCGCTCCTTTCGTTATGCGCAATCTTGATGCGATTGATTAGTTCAAAGCACAGCCGGGCAGACACCCAGCAATGACACGAGGAAAAATGTTACCCCACGCGCGCGCCATAACCAAAACACTCAGCTTTCGGAGTAGCGGGAGCGAAGCTGTTCGGCAACATCCTCGAGGCTCTTCCCCGCCGTTTCCGGAACGAGTGCGCGAGTATACCCCACCGCGACGAGGCCTAAGACCGCAAAGATTCCGAAGGCCAGCGAGCCGCCGAGCCACTCGACCACCGGCAAGAAGAACTGCGCCACCGCCCAGTTACTCACCCACAACGCCAGCCCGGCGATTCCCATGCCCAAGCCGCGAACTTCGGGCGGCACAATTTCTGACATGAGCAGCCACGTGGCCGGGGAGACCGCCGCCTGCTGGAATGCAATGAACGCCGCCATGCACGTCAGCGCCAGCATAGCCAGCGGCGTGGAATCATAGGCGAAGTGATAAGCCACAGCGAGGACCACGAGCGACACAACGTTGCCGCTTAATCCTGCTAGCAACAACCGACGGCGCCCCAGTCGGTCGACCACGCGCATGCCCACTAGGCACGCCGCGACGGACACCACACCAATCACCATCGACGTATACACCGAGTTGGTGGTGGAGATACCCACCTGGTTCATCATCGTGGGTGCGAAGTACACGATGGCGTTAACACCCGTAATCTGCTGGGTCAGGCCCATGAGCATGGCAAGCGCGACGGCCCAGCGCATCCAGCGGTGGCGTCGCAAAGCTCGCCATTCACCCGTGTTCGGCCGCGCGCTATGTTCCAACTCCGCTCCCCGCGCGCCAACCCGAGCGCTGACTGCGGCAGCCTCGCGCGTTCGACCTTGTGCCGCGAGCCACGCCGGGGTATCGGGGAGTAACACCATGCCGAGCGCCAGCGCCCCACCCGGGACCGCGGCCAGCCCGAGCATCCAATGCCAGCTGCCGCTTGCAGCCAACAGCGAGTTCACCCCGTACGCGAGTAGCTGCCCGACGACGATCATGAGCGTGTTGAGGGAGACCATCCGGCCCCGCACAGCCGCCGGGGTGATTTCGGAGATGTACATCGGGGAGACGATGGACACCGCGCCCACCGCCACGCCAAGGAATGTGCGGGCGGTAGCAAGTTCCGCAGCTGAGTTTGCTAGCGCACACCACACGGAACCAGCCACGAAGATGAGTCCGCCGGCGATGAGGGTTCGACGCCGCCCGATTACGCTCGCCACACGCCCAGCTGACAGCGCACCGACTGCCGCGCCAACCAACAGCATCGAGGTCACCAGCCCCTCCTCGTGGGCGGACATGCCGAATTCCGGCCCCACGAAGAGAAGGGCACCAGACATCACTCCGGTGTCATATCCGAAGAGCAGGCCGCCCAGGGCGGCTACGCCTGCGACGATCATGACGTAAGTATCTTTGTTCACGGGTTCCTATTGTCGCAGGCGGCTACCATGGGCGTCATGTCACATGAATCCTCAGACCTTCAGCACGACATCATCAAGGCCCTCGGCGTAAAACCCCGTATCGATCCAGCAGAAGAGGTTGAGCGCCGCGTCGCTTTCTTGGTGGACTATCTTCGCACCACCGGTGCGAAGGGCTTTGTCCTGGGCATCTCTGGTGGCCAAGACTCCACCCTGGCCGGACGGTTGGCGCAGCTGGCGGTAGCCCGCGTCGACGGCGCACATTTCTGGGCCGTGCGCCTTCCCCACGGAGTGCAGGCCGACGAGGATGACGCACAGATCGCTCTGGACTTCATCGAGCCTGACTACTCCCTCACCGTCAACATTGCCGAGGCCACCACAGCTCTCGACGGCGCCGTCGCCAACGCCATGCAACAAGACTCTCTGGGGGATTTCAATCGAGGCAACCTCAAGGCGCGTCTGCGCATGGCTGCACAGTACGCGCTAGCCGGCGAGGTCGGTGCGCTAGTCATCGGTACCGACCACGCCGCCGAAAACGTCACAGCTTTCTTTACCAAGTGGGGCGATGGCGCTGCCGACATCCTGCCTCTCGCCGGGCTCAACAAGCGCCAGGGCGCTCAACTCCTGAAACATCTCGGCGCACCGGATTCCACGTGGAAGAAGGTACCAACTGCTGACTTGGAGGATGACCGCCCCTTGCTCTCTGATGAAGAAGCTCTCGGCGTCACCTACACCCACATCGATGACTACCTCGAGGGCAAGGACGTGCCTGACGACGCCCGCGAGCGCATCGAAACCCTCTGGCGCGGCGGCGCCCACAAGCGCACCATGCCGACGGGCCCTACTAGCGCCTAAGGTTCCAAGCCCCCTCCTCGCGGGGCTTTTCCTGTTCCGTTTCGGCACCCAGAACGTGCGCCCGAGGCCAGCGTTTCCCCGCACGCCAGTGGCATCTTCTTCCCGGCGGTCAACTTCCTCCCTTCCCATAACGTGAGTCCGTCCGCCCCAACACCTGTAGCGCATATAGCCCCGTGCCCGTGATTGACGCTTCACCCCACCCCTGAGCTGGGTGTTTCTTCCTCCGGTTGCGGGGTTGCTGGTGCTGTTTTAGTCTCTGTGCTCATGGGGGATATCGAAACCTACCTCCGCCTTCGCAACTCGGGGATTGCACTGGTGGAACATGCACCTGGCACACCCGATGAGCTCCGCGCGCTCGGCGCGGATGCCTCTGATGCCACCGAGCTTGCCGGCCTACACCAGGTTTACTTCGGTCCCACCCGCTTTAGCGGCAAACAACGCAAAGCCCGCCACGCAGCACTCGCCCAGAAACACAGCCTTGGCACCCTCACACTGATTGAAACCTACACCGCACGCGTGAAAAAGACCCTGGATGCCTGGAACTTAAGAATCAAACTCGCCGCCACACCCGCACACCGCATCCCACATGTTGCCGCCCAACGGCTTAAAGAACTGCGTGCTAAAAGAACCGCCAAACCAGGCGTACGCATCACCTACCGGGAACAAGGCCCCAACACGCTCTCCATTACCGACGATGCCACCACGATTGCCAACATGCGCGCCGTCTTAGAATCCACCAACAACACCGACCTACTTCAAGCCGCCAACGACATCTTCTTCAAAGAAGGCACTGGATCCAAACCCGCGGTACGCACCCAAGTCATCATTACCCTGAATGAGCTCGACCAAATCATCAACGGCGACGGGGACGAAATCCAGCTCAACCTCACCAACGGCGCGCGCATGACAGGCGCAGAGTTTCTCACCCACAAATTCGCCGAAATAGGCTACGCCACCATCGTCCACCCTGTCGAAGGCCCCATCAACACCTGGCGGCTAGAACGTGGAGCAAACCTCAACCAACGCCTTAGCCTGCACGCGGAATTCCACACCTGCTCAAGACCAGGCTGCAACAAGCCAGCCGATTACTGCCAAGTCCATCACCTCATCCCCTGGCAAGCAGGTGGCTACACCAACATCAAGAACCTGACGTTTTTGTGCGCTTATCACAACGGCATCAACGACGATGACCCACAAAGACCTACCGGACGCGGCTACATGTACCGACTCAACACCGGGGTTAGCTTCATCCCACCCTGGGGTGCACCGATAACCGCAATGCCGGAATACCAAGAAGCACTAGCCAGACTCAACACCGAGAAAGCAGCCGCAAAGACACAGGCCACAGCACCAACCCAAACCCCAGCCACAGCCCAAGGAGCTGCAACAACACCGGGCACAGCCAGCCAAAGCCAAGCAGTACCAGAACAGCCACCAGACCCACCACCCGACAGCAGCTAACCCCAGCCACACACAGCAACAACTGAAAGGAAAAGGCTCACCACCAGCGACAACACCGCTACCCGCCAACCGAGGGAAGGTTAGCGGGCACACCGGCGATCCTTCAGACACCACCACCCACAAACCACAACAAGGTACGCAAGAAAACCTGCGAGCTTTATGCCAGCGCTACCCATCATCCAAAGCCAGACTGACGGGCGATCCAGCGACCCCAAGTCCGGCTTCACGTGCTGCCGGAAGCAGCAAGAGCTACGAGATCCTTAAGCCCTTAAAGGCGAACCCACCGACCAAACCAGTGTTGACGGGCTAGCTGTCGAGCGCCACGGAAATGCTGGAGCCCGCAAAGCGCGTCCAGAGCCCCTTTCCTTTCAACCCCGGCAGAATCTTCGAGCGATCACGCGCTCATCGCAATGCCTCAAGGGTGGCACGCGCAGCCTGCTCAAGCGGAGCATAGTAAGCCGGACCATGCGTCATCGAGTGAACCGCAAGTGGGTGCAACTGATGCATCGGCACCCACTTCCGGTACTCCTCACCCGCCCCATAGCCCCGCAGTATCTCGTCATAGTAGGGCGTTCCGAACAGTTCCAGCATGGCCAAATCCGTCCACGGATGTCCGCCGTGCGCTGCAGGGTCAATCATGACCGCCGTGTTCTCCTGGAACAAAACATTTCCTGCCCATAAATCACCATGAATTCGTGCAGGCTCAACGTCCCAGTCCACGGCGGCTATAGCTTCGGCCGCCATATATACGCTGTCCCGCAGCCCCTCCGGAAGTCCTTCTATAAATGGCACCACCCGCTGTTCTGCGTAGAACTCACCCCAGGATTCACATGGTTCGCAGGGTTGTTCCACGCGTCCAATGAAGTTCGCACCTTCCCACCCCTCTGGCGGTGCGCCGAAAGCTGGGGCGCCTGCCTGATGAACCTGCCGCAGCGCTTCACCAAACGCCCGCGCTGCAGCAGCACTCGGTCGCGCCTGCGCTACTCGACGCGTACTAATCGTCGAATCTGTCAGCCCCGCAACTTCCACCACAACGTCCTTTCGTGCGGCTGCTAACCAGCGCAGGCCCGCAGCCTCCGCCCCGGCTTGATCGGCTCGTGCTACTGACTTTGTGTAAACATCCATGCTCCCCAGCATAGAAAAAGGCCGCCTCTGCGAAAGAGACGGCCGATGGTGGAGCTAACGGGATTCGAACCCGTGACCCCCACACTGCCAGTGTGGTGCGCTACCAACTGCGCCATAGCCCCAAGGCAATATTGAATTTTAAAGTGGAGCTAACGGGATTCGAACCCGTGACCCCCACACTGCCAGTGTGGTGCGCTACCAACTGCGCCATAGCCCCTCATACGAGGTGCAACCTTTGTGATTGCAACTCGTA
The DNA here is from genome assembly GCF_030215295.1 of Corynebacterium sp. UMB6689. Classification (NCBI taxonomy): domain Bacteria; kingdom Bacillati; phylum Actinomycetota; class Actinomycetes; order Mycobacteriales; family Corynebacteriaceae; genus Corynebacterium; species Corynebacterium sp. UMB6689. The sequence goes on from NZ_JASOLS010000010.1 coordinate 83,719, forward strand.
TCAATATATCGTCTCCCTATTCACTCACCAAATCGCGAGTTGGGGCGCTAAATTTACTTCTCAGTAACGATGTTGACCCATTCCATGATGGAGGTCTTATCATCCTCCGGGATATCCTTGCCATCCTTGATGATGCGCGGCGAGGACACGCTACCGGTTTCCTTTTCAAGCTTTTCGTAGTTCGAGGTCACCACCGGGTTTCCTTCACCAACCTTGGCTTCCTTGATGGCCTTCACCGTGGCCTCATCGGCACCCAGGATCTGCGCAGCATCAGCGAAATCCTTCATTTCCCACTGGTTGGCCAGCTTGGACTGGTTCTCCATGAGGTACTTACGCAGGTTCCAGTACAGCGTGGCGTCACCGGACTTTGCCACCTGCTCCATCGCAGCCGCAGTCTTGGAGGAGTGTCCCGTGTTGGACTTGATGCTCTCCAGTCCGTTCGGGCTGCCATCGAGGAAGTTCAAGGTACGCACGTGCACGATGAGCTCACCCGCATCAATAGCGTCCTTCATCTGTCCGTCGGTCTCCTTCGCCAGGTCGCCACAGTGCGGGCAGGAGAAGTCCTCATACAGGTCTACCTCGGTAGCGTCCTTGGGGGCATCCGGCGCCTTGAGCGTCACCGCGTTGTCCGCAAAGCTCATCTCCATAGAGACTGGCTCAACGGGATAATCCTTCAGCTCATCGGTCTGTGAACCCCGCCCCTGATAAACGATGTAGCCGATTACCACAGCGATAATGACCAGCAGAACAGCGAGGCCCCAGACGAATCCACTATTACTCTTGGAGTTGGGGTCTTTGACTGTACTCATTGAACAACCTTGCCTTTGATGACGTTATTTCGAATAGATGGAAAGCCTACACACCGTTGTTAAGGGTGCAATGCAAACTTGGTGAAAGGACGCTTGATCGTCCACACCATTAAGACAGAATAGAAGACATCACGCAGCAGTGTCATCATGTAGTTCATCACTTGCGCGTCCTCATCAGGGCTAACGGAGAAACACCCGCAGTCAATCCCGAGTCCCCGCGCCCATGCCTGCGCAATGCCGATCATGAACAGAACGAGGACAATCTGCCCCACCCACGCCGATTGACGCAGGAACAGCCCCAACAGGAGCAACAGGCCGCCGCACACTTCAAGCGGGCCAATCAGATAGGACAAATAGTGGGACCACTCTGGGGTAAAGATTTCATATGCCTTGATGCTTTGCGATACCGCGAGCTGGTCCGACAGCTTCGACGCTCCCGCTTTAATCCACACATAGGCCATATAAAATCGCGCAAACGCACTGATAACGTCCAGCACGAGCGTTGCGCTGATCTTATTTTTAAACACGGGATTAGCCTAACAAGTTACGGGTGGAGAGCGTAACGACGATATGGACGCCAGATCGTCCACGCGGTGAGGATGAGGAAGAAGGCGTCGCGAAGCAGCGTCAGCGCGTAGTTCATACCTTGGCTCACGTCGTTGGGGTCATAGCCAAAACACCCACAATCGATGACTAACCCACGCGCCCACGCCTGAGAAATGCCCACCATGAACAGGACTAGGACCACCGCAGCGACTGCCGACGCCTCCCTCAAGAACAGGCCCAGCAACAGCAGCAGCCCTCCTACAATTTCAAGCGGTGCAATGAGGTAGGCCAAGTACTCGGACCATTCCGGGGTGAAGATGCCATAGGCCCGGATGGCCTGTGCCATCTCCATCCGGGCGTCTAGTTTCTGTATGCCGGCGATAATCCACACGGCGGCCATACCGAATCGGGCGAGCGCGCTGGCCAGGTCAAGCACCGAGGCGCGTTGTGTGGCTGTCATAATCCATTAGCCTAGCCCTGAAGTTAGCCTCCCAGAACCTGTGACACCAGCGCTTGCGCCTCCTGCTGCACCTGCTTGAGGTGTTCTTCGCCACGGAAGCTCTCAGCGTAAATCTTGTACTTATCCTCCGTGCCGGACGGGCGCGCGGCAAACCACGCGTTCTCAGTCCTCACCTTGAGGCCACCGATCGCCGCGCCGTTGCCCGGCGCTTCGGTGAGCTTGGCGAGGATCTCCTCACCCGCCAGCTCAGTGGCCGTGACCTGCTCCGGGGAGAGCTTCTTCAGGATTGCCTTCTGCTCACGGTTAGCTGGGGCGTCGGTACGCGCGTAGGCCGGTGCACCATATTCCTCTGCCAGCTCCGCGTAGCGCTGGGACGGAGTCTTGCCCGTCACCGCCAGGATCTCGGCGGCCAAAAGATCCATGATGATGCCATCCTTGTCGGTGGACCACACCGTACCGTCGAAGCGCAGGAAGGAAGCGCCGGCGGATTCTTCACCGCCGAAGCCCAGGGAGCCGTCGACAAGCCCCGGCACAAACCACTTGAAGCCCACCGGCACCTCAACGAGCTCACGGCCCAAGCTGGCCACGACGCGATCAATCATCGAGGATGAGACCAAGGTCTTGCCCACCCCGGCGTTGCCCCACTGGGGGCGGTGGCTAAACAGGTACTCGATGGCCACAGCCAGGTAGTGGTTCGGGTTCATCAGGCCCGCATCCGGGGTGACGATGCCGTGGCGGTCCGCGTCGGCGTCGTTACCCGTAGCCAGGTCATATTTGGAACGGTTATCCACCAGCGACGCCATGGCGTCCGGGGAGGAACAGTCCATGCGGATCTTGCCATCGCTATCCAACGTCATGAAGCGGAATGTGCCGTCTACCTCTGGGTTCACCACCGTCATATTGAGTTCGTAATGCTCGGCGATGGCCGCCCAGTAGTCCACCGAAGCCCCGCCCATGGGATCCGCTCCAATGCGCACGCCGGCGTCCTTGATAGCTTTCATGTCCACGACGTTCGCCAGGTCCGCAACGTAGTTGTCCACGTAGTTGTGCTTCACGCAGCGCTCATCCAGCACGCCGTCAACCGCCACGCGCTTCACGCCCTCGAGCCCGGCGCGCAGATAGTCGTTGGCCTTGGCGGCGATCCAGTCGGTGGCATCGGTATCCGCCGGGCCGCCCGTTGGCGGGTTGTACTTGAATCCGCCATCGCGCGGCGGGTTATGAGACGGGGTAATCACGATGCCGTCGGTGCCCGGGTTGGTCAGGATGGCGTGGGAGACGGCCGGGGTCGGGGTATAACGGCCACGGTCATCCACGCGGACCTCCAGCTCATTAGCTAGGAGGACCTCGAGGGCAGAGACCATGGCGGGCTCGGACAGGGCATGAGTATCTCGGCCAATGAAAATGGCGCCCGTGGTGCCGTGCTCGGCGCGGTAGTCCACGATGGCCTGGGTAATCGCCAGAATGTGGGCCTCGTTGAAGGCGGTATCCAAGGCGGAGCCGCGGTGCCCGGAGGTGCCGAAGGAAACCTGCTGATCGGGGTTATCAGCATCGGGGGTGCGGGTGTAATACGCGGTGACTAGCTCTGCGATGTCAATGAGATCGGAAGGCTGGGCCGGTTGGCCGGCGCGTTCGTGTGCCATGGTGGGGTTCCTCCTTGGGGACGTGGATACACCCTAAGCTTGCCTGCTTCACGCTGGTTTCGCATCCCAATTAGGATGGTGCTTATGCCACAGATCCTTCTTGTGGGCTGCGGGACCGCGCTCGGGGCGCTGGCCCGCTTTGGCCTTTCTTCGCTTCTCGGGGGTGGCGCACTGCCGCTGCTGCTCATCAACGTTCTCGGCAGCGCTGTTATGGGCTATGCCAAGCCTCCGGCATTCTGGGGCACAGGTTTCCTAGGCGGCTTCACCAGCTTTGCCGCCTTTGCTTTTCTCACCTCCGGCTTCGGCCCGGCGCAGGCGGGGGTCTACGTGCTGGCGACGATCGTCGGTTGCACCGTGGCCTACCTCATGGGTGACCGCCTGCAGGATCGGAGGCGTGCATGATTCTCTCCGTCCTGGCCGTACTCGCCGGTGGCTTTGTCGGTGGCTGCGGGCGCTACCTGCTCACCCGTGTGCTGCCCTCCCCCACATGTACCTTTGCCGCCAACCTCATTGGCGCAGCCGTGGCGGGCGTGACCTACGGCTATGCCACGCATGCCCACACCCCTGAGTATTTTCTCCCCCTGCTAGCAGCCGGACTCGCCGGCGGGCTATCCACGTGGTCCACGCTGGCCAAGGAACTGGGAGAAATGATAGAGGCCAAGCGCTGGTGGCGCTTGGCGCGTTACCTCTTCTGGACCATCGGCCTGGGAATCGTGGTGGCCTGGCGCGGAGCGTGGGTAGGTTCGCTTCTCGCCTAACCTACCTCGCACGCCCTTGTGCGGCCACAGGCTGTACTAGTCAGCGATGGCGTCCAACGGTGGGGTCTGTGCCGCGCGCTGCGCTGGCCATAGCGCTGCCAGCACACCGACGATTCCGGAGCCCACGAACATGACCGCGAGCATCAACCACGGAACCGTCGCGGTATCGAGGCCTTCGTCGGAAAGCACGGAGATGAAGGACCACCCCATCCCCAGGCCCATGAGGATGCCCATGAGCGCACCGAAGAGGGCAATCTGTACCGATTCCACGGTGATCATCGTGCGGATCTGGCGGCGCTGGGTACCCACCGCGCGCAGCATGCCGATTTCTTGTCGGCGTTCGATCACGCCCAGCGTGAGGGTATTGACAATACCCAAGACCGCAATGACCACGGCCAAAGCCAGTAGCGCATAGAGAATCGTGAGCATCTGGTCAATCATGCCGGCAGCCTCGCCGGCGTATTCCTCACTGGTGCGCACCTGCACCACGACGAGGTCTTTGACGGACTTCTCCAGGTTGGCGCGCAGTTTCTCCTTGTCATAGCCCTCTTCCGCGTTCACGGAGACCACCATGACGTCGAGACTGCCGGGGTCAACAACGTCCTCCGCCGCGGACTTGGACACGGCCAGACCCGAAAGCATCTCAAAATGCTCATACGTGCCGAGGAGCTTCACCTGCGCGGTGCGGGAGGGATCCGGGCCGGCCAGCTCATAGGACTGACCGACTTCCCAGCCCTGCTCCGCAGCCAAGCCGGCCTCGGCGATGAAGCCAGGCTCCTCGCCCGTGTTCACGGCGCCTTCGACCACGGTGAGGTTGAGGATGTCATCGGCGTTGCCATCGATGACCTGGCTTATCAACATTTCCGGGCCATAATTCATCGAAGCCTGGCCATCCACCTGTAGTGGCGCAGTACTCATCGCTACGACCTGGCCAGCGCCCTCGGTATCGCGGGCACGCTGCGCCGTCTCGTTCGGCGTCGGGAAGTTTCCGGACGTCGGACCGGACAGCAAGAAGTCCGCGTGGGCATCCTGTTCGACGGCATCGGCAACCGAGGCTTTCATCGTCGCACCCAACATGCCGATCGAGGTCACCAGCGCCACGCCCAGCATGAGAGCGAACGCGGTAGCCGCGGTTCGGCGCGGGTTACGCGCCGAATTCGTCGACGCCAGCTTGCCCACCGCACCAAAGGGCGCGCCAACCACGCGGCCGATCCCCGGAACGATAGGCAGGGAGATGGCCGGGCCGGCAAGGAAGAAACCAAGGATTAGGTTGAGCGCACCGAGGCCCACGAGGGAGGCGCGGATGCCTGTGGAGGCATCAACAAACACTCCGACAAGCGCGAAGATGATGCCTACAACCAGCAGCAACCCGCCCAGCACGCTGCGCACAAGCAACGAAGAACCAGCCGCAGACTCGGTGGTGCGCATGGCCTCCACGGGTTTCACCGCACCCGCCCGGCGCGCCGGTGCCCACGCGGAAATGATGGTGACCACGGCACCCAAAAGCAACGGCACGACGACTGCGCTAACGCTCAGGCCCAGACCGCCGCCCATGGGCATGTCCTTGGCTTCAAAAACTGCCTTGATGAGTGCCACCAGGCCCATGCCGGCGATCACGCCCACGGCAGAACCCACAAGGCCCACGATGAAGGCCTCTGTGACCACCGAGCGCGTAATCTGCCCACGGGAGGCGCCGAGTGCACGCAGGAGTGCGAACTCCTTGGTGCGCTGAGCCACGATCATCGAGAAGGTATTCGCAATGATAAACGTGCCCACCAACAGCGCGATGAGGCCGAAAGCGATAAGGAAGTAGTTGACGAATTTCAGGGCAGAGGAAATCTGATCCGAAAGCTCATCGGCCAGCTTCTGCCCGGATTCCGCCTTGACCTCGAAGGTTTCATTGAGGTGGCCCACGAGGGCATCGGCGTCGACGCCCTCGGCCGCCGCGACCTTCAACTGGGCAGAATTGCCATAGCGCTCGACGAAGGCCTCGTGGCCCATGAGCAAGGTCAGGCTGGGGCCTTGGTCCACCGCAGGCTTGACGACGCCCACGACCTTCACCTCATCACGCTGGTCCGGGTGGACCACGAGGAGAGTATCGCCGACGTGGATACCGAACTCTTCAGCGGCGGAATCATTAATGAGGACTTCGCCGGTCCCGTTCGGCTCAGAGCCGTCGACAAGCGTGGCGGGCTCACCGACGGACTGCTCCTCCGGGTAGTAGGGCTGCACGCTGGAGGTGCCCCCACCGGTTTGAAAGGCCTCGGCGTCCTTGTTTGCCACCACGACCGTCTGGCTGCTTTGCATGTTCACCGCGCGCACATCGGGGTCGGCGGCGATGTCATCGCGCATCTTCTGATCGAGGTTGGGGCCGCCCTCCTTCTGGCTCACGGCCGCATCCACGCCCGTAAACGCGGTAGATACCGCAGAGTCGAAGGTGCTCGAGAGCGAATTGGTGAACATGAAGGAACCCGAGATGAACGCGGTGCCGAGCACCACCGCCAGCAGGGTCAGGGCAAGACGCAGCTTATGAGCGAGAATGTTGCGCACGGACACCGTGCGCATGGTGTTCTTTGCGGCCATGCTCTAGCCCTCGATTTCTGCCATCACGGCGTGGATGGACTCCATGGTTGGGTTGGTGAGTTCATTCACGAGGCGCCCATCAGCAAGGAAAACCACGCGGTCTGCGTAAGAGGCTGCCTTGGCATCGTGCGTGACGATAACGACGGTCTGACCATCCTTGTCCACGGCGGTGCGCAAAATGTCGAGCACCTCGGCGGAGGAGTTCGAATCCAGGTTGCCGGTCGGCTCATCGCCGAAGATGATCTCGGGGCGCGAAACCAGGGCCCGCGCGCAGGCCACGCGCTGCTGCTGGCCGCCGGAGAGCTCTGCTGGGCGGTGATTCAAGCGCTCGGACAAGCCTAGGTGGGAAGTGACCTCATCGAACCACTCTTTATCCACCTTGTGGCCAGCGATATCGGTGGGCAGCGTGATGTTTTCTGCCGCAGTCAGCGTGGGCACCAGGTTGAAGGACTGAAAGATGAAGCCCAGTCGGTCGCGGCGCAGGGCCGTAATATCCTTGTCACTGAGCTGCGACATATCGGTGTCACCGATGAAGGCCGAACCGGACGTCGCCGAATCGAGCCCCGCCATGGTGTGCATGAGGGTGGATTTGCCGGAGCCCGACGGGCCCATGATGGCGGTGAAGGTGTTGCGCGCGAACTCAACGTCGACGTGGTCCAACGCGGTGACTGCGGTGTCTCCCTGACCGTATTGTTTGAACAGGTCAACGGCGCGAGCCGCAGCAGTCATCGTTGGGGTGGTCATGGACGTGTTCTCCTTATAGATGGGGAAAGTAACGTCACTACCCTATCTTGCCTCGGGTTAAATGTGTGACGCGTGTGGTCTAAAATATGCCCCATGCGCGCATCTCTTTCCGCTCTGGAACATTATGACCGCTGTGCCGAAGCAGCCGCGGCTCAGATCATGCGCCACTACTCCACCAGTTTTTCCCTGGCCACACGGCTTCTTCAGCCGCGAGTGCGCATGGACATCCGAAATTTATATGCCATGGTGCGCACGGCCGATGAGATCGTCGACGCGGGACTCGATCCCCACGACGCGGCCGCGCTTCTCGACGCCTACGAAACCACCGTCCGCAACGCCCCCTCCCAACGTTTTCACGCCGACCCGGTCGTGCACGCCTACGCGCTGTCCGCGCGGCGCTGCGGGTTCCAGGACGAACACATTGCAGAGTTCTTTGCCTCCATGCGTTGTGACCTCACGCGCACCTCCCACACAGCGGAGTCTTTTAAGACCTATGTTCGGGGCTCTGCAGAAGTCATTGGGCTGCTATGCCTGGATACTTTTTATGCCGGTGCACCTCGGCCTGACGGCGTCGAAGAAGGAGCGGAGCGCCTGGGTGCCGCGTTTCAGAAGATCAACTTTTTGCGGGACCTGCACGAAGACTCTACTGAGCTGGGCCGCGCTTATTTTCCTACGCTGCGTGAGCCAGACAAACTCGATGAGGAAACGAAGGCCGCGATCATTTCTGATATCCGCGAAGACTTAGCCCATGCCCGCACGGCCATGGACCTGCTTCCCCTTGGCTCCAGGGTGGGGGTAGCCGCAGCGGCGGCTCTTTTCACGGAGCTTACGGATCTCCTCGAGGCCACTCCTGCGCATGAGATCATGACTACCCGCGTCAGTGTGCCCGCTGCGCGGAAAGCTGTCCTCATCAGCCGCGCTGCAGCGCACGCGGCACGGAATAAAGGTTAAAGAACATGAGCAAACATGTTGTTGTCATCGGCGCTGGTATTGCAGGCCTAGCCTCCGCTGCCTTGCTGTTGCGGGAGGGGATGCGGGTGACGGTCGTCGACAAGCAACGCAGCGTTGGTGGACGCGCGGGAAGCCTGGCCGTGGATGGCTTCCGCTTCGATACCGGCCCCTCGTGGTACCTCATGCCGGAGGCCTTCGATGAGTTTTTCCGCGCCTGCGGCACCAGTACCGAGCGCGAGCTGGACCTAGTGGACCTCTCCCCTGCCTACCGTGTTATCAACGAAGACGGCGCGGCCCTCGATATAGAAACGGGCGTGGATAACGTAGCAGAGCTTTTTGAATCCTTGGAGCCGGGCGCTGGCGACAAGGTGCGCGCGTATCTCTCCCGGGCCTCCGACGTATACGCCATTGCCCTGCGCAACTTCTTATACACCACCTTCTCCCGCCCCACGCAGCTTCTCAACAAAGACGTCCTCACCCGACTGGGCACGCTCGCGCTGCTGCTGACTCGCTCACTAGATACGCTGGTGGCCGCCCAGTTTAAGGATTACCGCCTGCGCCAGGTCCTGACTTACCCCGCGGTGTTTCTCTCCACCGAACCACAGGCCGCGCCGGCACTGTATTCCTTGATGAGCCACACGGACTTGGTGGAGGGCGTGCGCTACCCCTTAGGAGGCTTCGCGGCTGTTGTCGACGCTATCGCGAGGCAAGCAGCCGGCGCCACCTTCGAGCTTGGCACGGCGGTGGTAGCAATCAACCACGCGCACGGGCGCGCGACGGGCGTCACGCTTGACGACGGCCGCATGATCCCCGCCGACGCCATCGTCTCCGCCGCAGACCTGCACCACACAGAAACCGCTCTGCTCCCCACGGACCTGCAAACATACCCGGAACGCTACTTTGCCCACCGTGACCCTGGCCTGGGCACCGTCTTAGTCTTCCTCGGTGTATTGGGGGCCCTTCCGCAGCTGGCACACCATACGCTGCTATTCAGCACAGACTGGACCCCCGATTTTAGGGCCGTCTACCACGGCCCTGAGCCGTTGCGGCCGTTGGGTTCCTCGGAGTCGATCTATGTTTCAAAAACCTCTGCCACCGATTCCAGTGTGGCTCCGGAAGGCTACGAGAATCTCTTCATCCTCATTCCCGTTCCGGCAGAAGAATCCTACGGCCATGGCGATGCCTACGGCGCTGCGGAATCTCCCCGCGTTAGCGCCATCGCCCGTGCTGCCGTGGCGCAGCTGGGGTCCTGGATGGGGATTGAGGATCTGGAGGAGAGGGTCGTCGTCAAGCGCACGCTCGGCCCCGCCGACTTTGCCGAGCAGTACAATTCCTGGTCCGGCGGCGCCGTGGGCCCTGCCCATACGCTGCGCCAGTCCGCATTCTTCCGGGGCCGGAACCAATCCCGTAAGCTGCCCAACCTGTACTACGCCGGTGGCACCACGGTCCCGGGCGTGGGCGTGCCCATGTGCCTGATTTCGGCCCACAACGTCCTCACGCGGATGCGTGAACAGTACTAAGCGTCGAGCTCAAGGGATGCAGGCTTACCGTTGCGTCTTACCTTCACTGTTACGGGGTGACCGCCAAAAAGATAGCCATCATCAAACTCGACGCTGAGGTTGCCACGTTGAGGAACCTCAACGGCAACGGGAGTAAGTTTGGCGTATACGTCGCTGGTAGTAAGTTCCGGCGCCGGGACGCTGTTGCCCTCGGACACGGCGACGTCGTGGCGCCAACGGTTGGCGGCTCGGAGGGCCTTTGCAGCAGCAAAGCGCTGGGCCTCTTCGAGGAACTCGGAACTGAGCACCTTGTTGATCACAGAGAGCGGTGCCTTGAATTTTCGCTTGAGATTCGTACTCTCCGCGAGAAGAAGCTCCTCCCCTTCATACACGATGCTGATATCAACTCCGAGTTCTTCTGCTCTGCCTTCGAATGTATCTGTACAGCGGTCGAGCACCAACGGACCGAATGTGGAATCAAGCTCTACCGGAACGTCAATCCGGGCAAGAAGCTGCTCCATGGCTGCATCGGCTACATCTGGAAGAATCTCCCAGATATCGACATAGTGCTCTTTGCTCCTCTCGTGGAAGTGGTGGCTACCCCGAGCATGAAACACCCTGAAAGGCTCAAGTTCTGTAATTTCACGCGGATCCCACAGCGTTTTTCCTGCGACTGTCTGGAAGAGCTGCGGATAGCGCACTGCGATGTCGCCAGTAATCAGCTCGCCTTCCGGCAACAGCTTTAAAGCAACTCCAGGCAAGCTCATGAGCTGAATGTGCGTTTTGTCCTCAGCATAAGGATCATCACTCACCGATTTCTTCGGCGCGGCTGCCACGACGAAGAGAAACTCTGTGTCTTCGAAGCTCAGTATCGTTTTAACAACGTCATGGTCCGAAAATTCACGGTAAAGGGAAAGCATGCCGCAATGGTACATATGTGAAAAGGCTACGCAGCTCTCCATAGCGTAGTCTGAGGAGGTTGGCGTCGAGTAGAAGGGCGAAAAGCCGATGGCAGAAACGATTGAGCAGGCCACCGAAATTGTTGAGGAGTGGCTCAAGCAAGAAGACGCTATCGACCCCCAAAAGGCTCCTCGGCTCCAAGAGCTCTTAGCTCGCGTTCCACGTCAAGAGCTCATCGCGATTGTGGAGCGCCAGAATGCTCTCCGCGCGGCATTGGCGTTAAGGCTTCTGCCGCGTGAAAAATCTATCGCGGTCTTCGATGCACTGGATGCAAAGCACCAAGCGGACATCATTGACGAATTGGGCAATGCCGACGTGTATGAGTTCTTCGACGAGCTGGATCCCGAAGACCGCGTGGCACTGTTGGACGAGCTTCCTGCGGAAATCGCCGATCGCCTCCTCCGCTCGCTGACTCAGACACAGCGCGATGTGACCGGAGTGATTCTCGGCTACACGAAGGGATCCGTCGGCCGCCGTATGTCGCCGGAGGTGCCCAATATCCACCCGGAAATGAGCATGGAAGATGCCTTGCGGGCCCTCCGCGACAACGCCGATGAGCTGGAGACCATCTATACCGTTCCTGTAACGCGAAAGGACCGGCGTCTGGTGGGTGTTGTCAGCCTGCGCGAGCTCTTCACAGCTGAGCGCGGCATTCTCATTGAGGACATCATGAACGAGCCGGTGTATGCATACGCGACTGCCGACGCCGAGGAGACCGTCCGCTGGTTCTTGCCTCTCGACATGTTGGCGCTGCCGATTGTGGATGATTCACACCGGCTAGTCGGATTGCTCACCTGGGACGATGCGACCGACATTATGGAAGAGGCGGACAGCGAGGACTCAGCTCGTTCCGGTGGTACGGAAGCGCTCCAGCAGCCGTACTTGTCGACGCCCCTTCTCAAGCTCGTCCGCTCCCGCATTCTCTGGCTGCTCGTTCTCGCCGTATCGGCTCTGTTGACCGTGCGGGTCCTCGATTCTTTCGAAGACACACTGGCCAAAGCGGTAGTGCTTTCTCTGTTCATTCCCCTCCTCACAGGTACCGGCGGTAATACCGGAAACCAGGCAGCTACTACTGTGACTCGTGCCCTCGCGCTTGGCGACGTCCGCACGCGCGACCTCCTATCAGTCATGTGGCGGGAATTGCGCGTCGGAATGTTGCTCGGCGCTGTTTTGGGGCTGGCTGGGCTCATCTTGGCGACGGCCATCTACGGCCTCGATATTGGCATCGTCATCGGTTCGACTCTGTTTCTCATTTGCTCGATGTCCGCGACTGTTGGCGGTCTGATGCCCATTGTGGCTAAGACTGTTGGCGCGGACCCTGCGGTCTTCTCTAACCCATTCATTTCCACCTTCTGTGATGCAACGGGCTTGATCGTCTACTTCTTCATTGCAAAGACCGTCCTGGGCATCTAACAGACAAAAGCGGTCAGCCTTGGAGAAGGCCCACTCAACCCTCGCTACACTGCCACACCCCTCGCCGACTGCCTGTCAATGCTCGTGAGGACGTCAAGCCGTGTCCTACAGAATGGCTTGCCCTTAACAGACACGCATCCCAACCAACCAAGACGCCGGCTTAGGGCCCTTTCCGTGCCCCGGGCGTCCTTGTAGCGGCAATCCCTAGGCTAAGAAGGGCATGCGTTGATCGTCCGGGACCTAAAAGTCTAGTCCTGCAAGTTGCTGCCCCCGTTAAAGCTAGGCTTACTATCCCGACTACTAATGAACGGAGTGACTTTCGCATGACCAATCCTTCTTCCTTGTCAAATGGTGAGCTGCAAGGCTTTTACGAAGACCTTTACGTTTATTGCTCTGAAAAAGACTCTTACCAGGTTGCCGAGCGTTTCAAGAAGGAACTCAAAGTTTCTTTTCCCGAAATTGACGATCTTCCTGATTTCACAGTTGATGAGTGCGATGAAGACGAGTATCAGCTTGCTGAAGAATTAGACCCTGGTAGTAATCAGGAAAATTTTCGTACGTACATGATTACTCAGCATTTCTTCCTGGAAGTCTTAAACCTAAGTGACAAGGTAATTGACCCTATTAGTGATGCTGCTTTCGAAGCCGTTCAACGAGCTACAGAAGATGTCCCATACTTCAGTTTCATGGGTTTTCTCAAGGAGAATCACTCGGATGATGAGTAGAAGAACGTAGCATCTGGCATTACTCTGATACGTAGCGGTGGACTGTTCCCACGGAGTACCCAGTTTGTTTTGCTATCGCCCTGATGCTTAGCCCACGAGCACGTAACTCTCGGACGCGGCGACGCTTCTCGTTAGCGCGTGCGAGGTAGTCTTCGCGTGATTCACTAGTCCATCGTTGAGCGGTTCTAACAGACGCGCCCATTTTCTCGGCAAGAGCGCGAGCTGTTTTCCGTTACGCGGATAGCGAGCATAAACCTCACTCATAGGGCACTTCTCCAGTTCTCTTGAGCAGCTTTACGCCTAACCGCTCCGCTTTTGCGGCCTCGTGCGCTTTGGATGGTGCTGAAGGTTGCTTCGTAGACGGCGGGGCCGTCTGCCCACATGCGGGATTTGGTGGTGATCCATCGGTGGATGGAGCGGGCGATTTGGTCGACTTCGCGTGTAGACAGTGCAGACTTGCAGGTGGCTGGTTTTGGTTGTGTGGGGTGCGGTGGACAGCACGCAGGGGGTCCGCTTTCAGGTCTGTACTTTTACAGACGTGGTAAGGCATGCTGGTAATGCTGCGAAAACGGAAAGGAGACCGTTAAAGCGGTTGTGCTTTAACGGTCTCTTTTGTTGTATTGAGTTGTCTATTTGTTGTTTGGTGTCGGCGGTTTCTTACTCTCCCACAACCTCCCGGTTGCAGTACCATCAGCGTTAGCAGGCTTAGCTTC
>NZ_JASOLS010000110.1:0-314 GCF_030215295.1 Corynebacterium sp. UMB6689
CGCCAATGACGTCTTCCATGTGCAACAGCTTGTCCTGTTCGCCCTCTAGCAGTTTGCCAGTGGGAATGCCGGTCCACGCTTCGACTACCTCGGCAACCTCGCTGGGCCCCACCTTTTCGGCAATCATGGGTTCGAGCGGGGTCTCTTCATCCTCCTCGGCGGCGGCGATCTGCCGTTCCACCTGGGGGATGTCGCCATTTTGCAGGCGGCCGGCTTCTTCCCAACGCCCATCGCGCATGGCCACGTTCAACTGGGTGCGCAACTCGTCGAGTTTTACCCTCAGATCGCCGACCTTGTTGTGCTCGGCCTTTTCG
>NZ_JASOLS010000111.1:0-313 GCF_030215295.1 Corynebacterium sp. UMB6689
CTGCGCGGTGATGTTCCTGATGGGCTGGTGTTTCACGCTGACCGCGGAACGCAATTTACCAGTGAGAAGCTCTGGGAAGTTTGCCGCAACCTGGGCATTGCTCAGTCTGTGGGGCGTACTGGTGTGTGCTTCGATAACGCGATGGCCGAGTCATTCTGGTCAACGCTTAAAACCGAGTTCTACGACCGTAAGCGCTGGGCGACCCGTGATGCTGCACGCAAGGCCGTTGCCTACTGGATTGAAGTCGTCTACAACCGCCGGCGCCGACACTCCGCACTCGGTATGGTAAGCCCCGTCGACTTCGAGAACCACA
>NZ_JASOLS010000112.1:0-313 GCF_030215295.1 Corynebacterium sp. UMB6689
TTGATGAACGTATCTTTAGCAAAATTTACTACAAATAGTGCTAAACCAATAAATGTGATGGATAGTATTGCAATTAATAGAATATTAATAATTTTTTTCATTCATTTTTCCCCTTAATTTGTAATATTTAAAATTTAACAAATTAATTTTATCTAATTTTTATAATCGTATCTACTATATTTTTAATTATTTATTATTTTAGTTAATATTTATACTCATTTCTTTTATTAAATAGTAAGATACAGTGTTTGTGGCAAAAATAAAGACGAAGTGCTGAGGAGCACTTCGTCAAGTGGATGATTATCAAATAGTT
>NZ_JASOLS010000113.1:0-307 GCF_030215295.1 Corynebacterium sp. UMB6689
AGCCTTTTGGTCATACTACGCTTTTCATCTACAGATATTAGGCGTTCCCAGAAGGTAGATCCGCATTCACGACACTTGTATCGTCTACGGTTCAAATGTAAGCCCACTCGCTTTAAACGAATGGGCAAATCCATAATTAGTTGATTTCTTGAACTGTGTTTGTACAACTTGTCAAAACCACATTCAGGACAACGTTCAGGTGGTCCGACTGCTTCAACTTTAAACATCATATCGGTTTCATTTTCTTGTGGCGGTTCTATTGTTTTAATGTCTGGTAGGGATAATAAGTCTGACATATTATTCATCC
>NZ_JASOLS010000114.1:0-306 GCF_030215295.1 Corynebacterium sp. UMB6689
CAAGCCACTGGTCTGACTCCTAAGGAACAGGCTGGGGGCTTACGCAAGGTAGATGACGCTTACCTAGCCCGGATGTCGGCGGTCGAATTTGCCATTAAGTATGACGATGGTAACTACCCGAAGAAAGCCTTCGCCCAAGCGGATATTGTTATCTTAGGCGTGTCACGGTCATCCAAAACCCCGCTGTCTCTCTATTTGGCTAACCGGGGCTATCGGGTGGCTAACTATCCCTTGATTCCAGAGGTTCGCTATCCAGAAGAACTCTACCAGCTTGACCCTAATAAGGTCTTTGGTCTAATGGCTTCA
>NZ_JASOLS010000115.1:0-304 GCF_030215295.1 Corynebacterium sp. UMB6689
CTGGTCATCAGTCACGACAATGGGGGTGCCTAGGAGGGCGCTTTTGCGGGTGAATTCGGCCTGGATTAGGTCCGCCCACACGTCAGGGATGATTAGATCCCCAGTGAGGGTTGTGTTTTCTCGTGCGTCATTGTTTGCCAATTTGGTTGCTCCTGCTTAGAAGTTTTTGACCGCTTCCGCGTATGCGGTTGGGTCGTGCTTGTACAAATAGTTGAGGTCTTCAACTGTTTTTGGTTTGCCCTGCTTCCTGGCAGGTGCGTGTTCTACCGTTGATTGGCCCGCCTGGGGCCGTGCCTGGTAGTAG
>NZ_JASOLS010000116.1:0-304 GCF_030215295.1 Corynebacterium sp. UMB6689
GTGATCTTGATTGACTTCTTTGTCAGTGTGACCCTCCTGTATTTCTTTAGGAGTTTGGTCTTTAGTATCTATCGCCGCTATGCCTCGACCAAGCGGGTTATGATTATTGGTTACGAGGACGAAGTCTTTTCGGCCATTTATAACTTTAAGAATAGTAAGAGCTCCCGCCACCTCGTGACCCATGTGGTCTTATCGGATTTCTATAATAATATCTGTAAACGCCTAGACGATATCGATATTGTTTATATGGCTTCGTCGATCCCAGAAAAAGAGAAGTTAAAAATTTATGGTCTCCTCATGCAGA
>NZ_JASOLS010000117.1:0-302 GCF_030215295.1 Corynebacterium sp. UMB6689
GAAGAGAGGGATAGAGACCAATTCCCAGTTAATATCTAACTTCTTAAAGATAGGCCGGGCTAGAGGGATCAGCGTGAAGAAGACCACGAAGATTGAAATCCCACCGAAAGTTAGGACACTACCGATAATTGTTAAAGCGATAAGAACGCGGAAGGGGCTATCCGTCCCAATCTTCTCTAAGAGGACTTCCGCAATCCGCTGGGTGGCTCCAGAACGGTCCATGTATTGGCCGAGCATGGCCCCCAGTAAAAAGATAGCAAAATTCTTAATCAAGAAGCCTGCTAGACCTGCCATATAGGAAT
>NZ_JASOLS010000118.1:0-302 GCF_030215295.1 Corynebacterium sp. UMB6689
GTGGTGGAGTCCCCACATGTCGTTGCCGTGTTTGAGGCCGGTCATGGCGTAGTTGGCGTATGCCATGAGTTCGGGTAGGTCTCTGACGGTGGTTTTTAGCTGGTTGACGGCGGTGCGTGACACGGTGTCTGGTGGTGTTATGGGTTCGCCGGTGATGGGGCATTGGTTCATGCGTGCTCCTCGGGTGTGTTTGTTGTGAGTCCGAGTTTTTGGGGCGTGTGTGGTGGCGGTGGTGTTCGTGGTGTCGTGGTGTTCGGGGTTTTCAAGGTTGTGCGGTGAAACCGATTGGGCGTGGGGTGGAG
>NZ_JASOLS010000119.1:0-301 GCF_030215295.1 Corynebacterium sp. UMB6689
GCACCTTCACGGGAGCTGCGTCGGTGGCCACAGAGACAACCACGTTGCCGCTCACGGTCAGGGTGCGAGTGCCGCCGCCAACAGCCTGGACGATTTCGTAACCGCCGTCGGCCGGGGTAATCGAGACGACTTCCTGGAAGCATGGCCAGCCTAGGTAGCCTGCAACCAATGCACTCATGACGCCGACGCCCTCGTCGATGGAGGAGTCACCAGTCAGAACAACTTCAGCCTCTGCCTGCTTGGCCAGTTCGGCCAGGGCGGAAGCAATCTTTGCGCTGTTCCACGAAGTGGTGGCTTCGTC
>NZ_JASOLS010000011.1:0-85686 GCF_030215295.1 Corynebacterium sp. UMB6689
GCCAAGCGCTTGGCGACGCCCCACCACCCACCAGGGGGTTGCGGGATCGAGGTCTGGGGGTTTGGCCCTGAATGCTGCTCAGCGCGCGCGAGCTGCTCGAATGCGCTAAAAGTAAGCCATGAACAACCTAGGCATCTTTCACTACATAGACACCCACATGGTCGATCTGCGCACGCTCACCAACGACGACCCCCGATGGGGAAAAATTCACGCAAGGAAATTCCATAAGCTCGCGTGGTGCTATGTCATTCCCCTGCACCGATGGCTGCACATGAAACCCTGGGAGCGAGAAACCGCAGAGGTTTATGCCCATGCGCGTGCCGCACCGCGGGCAACTCTCCTGGGCAAAGCGGCTGCTCGCATCCATGGCATCCCTACGCTCACAACGCCGAGCGAGTATTTCGCGACAGTCCCCTCCAACTCCGTTCCCCAAAGGTCCAAGCGCCAATACTTCCGTTACAAGCAGACAAAGCTCAACAATCAAGTCACAGAAGTCCACGGGATCCGGGTTACGTCCCTGGCACGCACAGCGATCGACATCGCGCGTTTCGATGGCTTCGTCGAAGGTCTCGTCGCCGCAGACTACGTACGGTCACGCCGGGTATCAAAGGACACCCTCAACTGGGTTCTTGGCAACATGGGTCGCGTGAAAGGAGTCGCGGATGCCCGGCGGGCCGTGGAGCACAGCGTCAACAGCTCCGAATCTCCCTGGGAGTCTTATGCGCGGGCGCTTATTCTTGACGCGGGCCTTCCCGCGGTTCGCAGCCTGCGCGCCCAATACCGGGTCAATCAGTACTACGCCGACCTCGCGATTAATGGCTGGCTGCTCATTGAAATCGACGGCAATGTGAAATACGAGAACGAGCTGGAAGAGGTAATTCGAGCCGAACACCAACGCCAAAAGGCACTCCTCAACCAAGGCTTTGTCGTCTTACGCTTCTCACCCCAAGAATTGCGCGAAGCTCCAAAAGACTTTATCGCCACCATCGCGCGGCACTTAGCTGCGGGGCCTAGGAACCTTCGCTAGATCCCCAGACCTCGATCCCGCAACTCCCTGGTCGGCGGTGGGGCGTCGGCAAGCGCTTGGCGACGCCCACCTGCAGGTTGCGGGATCGAGGTCTGGGGGTTTGGCTCTACCAGATAGCGGCAAAGGCAACTGCCCCGAGGAGCATCGTCCCCAGCGCAACGGCGGCAAGCGCCGGAGCTCCGGGCAGGGCAGGTGATTCGGCCCGAGCCAGGATCTCGTCAGCATGGCGGAGCTTGGCGGTGGCCAACCACAGCACCACGGCCACCACTACCCCTACAATCAGGGCGGCCCATGGCGCAACGGAACGAACGACCAGCAAACCCGCGATGAGGCCGGCTAGACCCGTGCGCTGCCAGGCTAAGCGGGTGCGCTCGGGTTGGAGGCCGGGATCAAAAAGCTCGCTCACGCTAGCAGCTCGCCCACCAGAATCATCAGGCCGATGATGATCACCACACCAACAATCAACGCCAACGCTGGGCTAGCCGGGAGCGGACGCCCATGGCGCATCGCTCGTTCCGAAGCACCCCAGTGAAACCATGCCACCGCCGGCAGGATTATGGCCACGATCAGCATGATGACGGAAACGACGCGAGTCAGCGTGGTGTTCAGCGGCAGCTCGAAGGTCTCCAGAGCCACACCACCGGCGATAAAGGCTAAGGACGTGCGGATCCACGCCAAAAAGGTGCGCTCATTAGCCATGCTGAAGCGCGGGTCGGGTTCCTCCCCTGTTCCATACACCGAGCCCGGAAAACGTGCCTTCGTCATACGCGCCACTGTAGCGCCCCGCTCCTCGCTCCACAGTGCGAGGCACCCCAAGCACCGCGCTTAGGACTGCGAGAAGGCCTCAAGATCCGCTGGGCTACCGGCGACGACGATGAGGTCGCGGTGGGTGAGCTCGGTGCCGTCGACAAGCGGGCGCCACTGGCCAGGCCCCTCACAGCGGGAGATGAGCTGAACGTTGTGCTCTTCCCACACCTGGTGCAGGTTGAGCGGACGCTTACTTATCGACGCCGGCGGGGTCATCGCCGTCACACCATAGTCGGTGGCGATCTCCGCAAAGTCCTCGAAGCGCCCGCCCAACAGGTGCGCCACGCGGCGGCCCGTATCGCGCTCTGGGCGGATCACGTGGTGCACTCCCAATTGGCGCAGGATACGGGCGTGCGCATCCGAATCTGCCTTGGCCCAGATATCGCCTACCCCCAGTTCCACCAAGTTCGAGGCGGTGAGGATGGAATCTTCCAAATCGGAGCCGATGGCCACGACCACGCGTTCCACTTCATCAACGCCCAGCTGGCGGAGGGCCTCGGCGTCGGTCGTATCCGCGGTCACCGCCTCGGTGAGGTACGCGGCGTGCTCGCGCACGTGCTTCTCCTCGGCATCGATGCCAAGAACCTCCACGCCATGCTCCATCAATTCACGGGCCAGGGAAGAACCGAACCGCCCCATGCCAATGACGACGACCGGCGGAATATTGATGGACGTCTTCTCGCGCCGCAGGGCGCTGAACATGTTAGCCAATGAACGGCCTTTCTTCTGGGTAGCGGTAGCGCAGGCTAATAGTCCGGGCGGCCAGTGCCGCCACGAAGGTGGTGGGGCCTACGCGGCCAACGTACATGATGAGACACAGCATGAGCTGTGATGGTGCGGACAAACTTGCGGTAATACCCGTGGACAAACCCACGGTGGCGAAGGCGGACATGACTTCGAAAGTGACCTGGTCCGCGGTGAACTCGGGGTCCCAGATGCGCAGCGTTGCCACGCCTACAGCAACAACGATCATTCCGGCGGCGGTCAGCGCGAGGGCCTGGCGGAAGGTGGACAGCGGCAGGCGACGGTGCCCGATGGAGGTGTCTTCCCGGCCCAGGAATTCAGAGATCATCGCCGCGCCCAGAACGCATGCGGTCGTCACCTTGATGCCACCCGCCGTACCGGCGGAGCCGCCGCCGATGAACATCAGGATATCCGTGACCATCAGCGTCAACGGATGCGCTTCCCCGTAGTCAATGGCGTTGAAACCGGCCGTGCGGGGCGACGCACTCATGAAAAAAGCGTTAGTGAGCTTCTGTCCCAGCGGCATCCCGTGTAGTACCCCAGAGTTTTCTGCGAGGAAGAAAACAACGGTGCCGCTAAGCAACAAAAACGCTGTGGCACCCAGCGTCATCCGGGCGGTCATGGACATGCGGTGAATGCGTGGCGTGCCACCACGCCAGCGTGTTAGCCGTGCGCGGGCCCGTCGCACGAACTCCGCCAGCATGGGATAGCCCAAGCCACCCGTAATCAGGGCGCAGGCGAGGGGCAACAGGATCCAAGCATCGGCGGCAAAGGAAACGACGCTATCGGAATAGGTACTAAACCCGGCGTTGTTGAAGGCCGAAATAGCGTGGAAGATGCCTTCCCACACCGCGCGTCCTGGTGCTACTCCGTGTTCGGTGGCTAAACGCACGCCGATAAATACGGCAACGATGGCCTCGCAGATCAGAGTCATCACCAAGGTAAGCAGCAAGGCGCGGCGAATTCCGCCAGAGACCACGGCGCGGCCCTCCGCAGCACTAGTTCTGCGAGCTTTGAAGCTGATGCGTCCGGTCAGAAGCATGCCCGATAACGACGCCAAACTCATGATGCCGAGGCCGCCCAGCTGGATGAGCGTAATAATGACCACTTGGCCGAAGGGCGTCCAGTAAGTTCCGGTGTCCTCCACCACGAGACCCGTCAAAGAGACTGCCGAGGTAGCCGTAAAAAGTGCCGGCAAGAACGGAGTCCACTGTGGAACGTTGGCGGAAATCGGCAGCATAAGAAGCACCGTTCCCACGAGGATAAGCAGAATAAAGCCCGCGGCGGTGAGCCGAGCTGGGCCCAGGAAATGACCGCGTTTCACAGCGCTTCAGCTTACCGCTGGGTGCCGTTTCACGGGACCCCACTAACCTGTGAGTATCTCCAGAGTTTTATGTAAATAGCATCGGCTGCACCGTGCGGTAAGCACTACATCAGCTTGGTCTTTTCCAAGGTCTCCACCCAGCCATTGGTGAACTTCTCCAGCGGCTTGTGGAAGACCACGCCCAACACGAGCATCGGTACGGCAAAGAGCAAGAGGGCAAGCAGCGACAGCCAGAAGTCACCGTGGTAGGTTCCGGCGATGGCCGCGCGGAAGGCGCGGATGGTGTAGGTCGCTGGCAACCAGGGGCTAATGTTCTGGAACCACTCCGGAAGCACCGGCAATGGGTAAGCACCGCCCGAAGAAGAGACCTGGATGACCAGCATGAGCACCGCTAGCGCCTTGCCCGCGTTGGCAAACGACACCACAAAGGTGTAGCAAATCAGCATAAAGATGAGCGAGCTTATCCAGCCTGCCAGCAGCATGAGGATCGGGTGCGCGGGCTCGATGCCTACGAAGAAGATGAGGCCCAGGATGAGCATCGTCGACTGCACGAGGCCGACCGCCGCGAAAATACCGAAGCGCCCGAAGAAGCGCTGCATCGGCGAATACTTGTCCTTGTCCACAACGTCGGTGCGCACGCTCACTGCGGTCAGCAGCGCACCCACCCACAGCGCCAGGGCGGTGTACATGGGCGTCATGCCGGCGCCGAAGCTCTTGACCGGGTAGACCGCTTGCCTGTCGACGTCCACTGGGGCCGCAATCGCACGCGCCAAGGCGTCCGGATCTGAACCAATAAGGTCCGCGAGTTTCTTCAGATCCCCGGATTCCGCAGCGGAATCGATGTCCTTCTTTAGATCACCAAACTTGTTCGCCTTGTCCTGCAAGCCAGAGGCGAGCTTCTGTACCGCATCCCGGGCATCCGTCAAGGAAGAGGAATCAATGGTGACGGGAGTCTTCGCGGTATCCAGATCCGCGCTTACCTGGCCCAGGGAATTCTGCAGCGCGCGCAAGGATTCACGCAGACCGGAGGTGGAGATTCCCTCCACTGCCTTCTTGGCATCATCGAGGCTGGAGAGATCCGGCTTCGTAGGTTCGGGTGCGTTGGCGGCGGCCGTAAGGCGCGCGTGAAGGGCACGCTCGGCGTCGATAGCGTCCTCGATCCGGCTGAGCGCTTTCTCCTTATCCCCTACGGGAATCGGGAGGGCCTCAATGTGGCCATGCAGGTTCTGGTACTGCGCAATGGTGCCTTCTACCTGGCCGGCCAAGGTGTTGAGCGCGGCGACGCGGTCGGCGCGGGAGGCGGAGGCGTCGTCGTAAAGCGCATCAATGCGTTGGCGCACCACATCATAGCTGGCGCTGGTCGCATCGAGGGATTGTTGCAGCGCATCCGTCGAAACATTGAGTGAGGAGGACTGGACCTCCGGCAGCTCCAGGTCCGCCGAGTCCGCAATGCGCTGGGCGCTTTCCATGAGCGGAACCGCGGTATCCACAAGTCCAGCCAAGGAACGCGCGGTACGTGCCGCCATATCCAGCTGGGTCTGCACACCATCCGCGCGCGCCTGCATCCGGTCCAACACGGCCTTGGTATCGCCCTGGCTCAAGAAGTCGGAGAGTGAGGTAACCAGGTCGAAGGAAACATCGCCGACCGTCGTGGTGAAGGCCTCGGCCACCTGCGCCGACACGCCCTCTGCACCCTGACCTGTAATCTTCGGCGCCAGCGCATTCTTCTTTTCATTCATATAGAAGGACAAATCCGCAGGCTGGGAACCATCCGTGTAGAAGTTCATCATGTCGGTACTGAAATCTTCCGGAAGCACGATGGCTGCGTAATACTCACCGGACTTGGTACCTTCTATCGCCTCATCGGAGGTGGTCACAACCCAATCCAGCTGCTCGTTTGCACGTAGCTCATTGAGCACCTGGTCGCCGACGTTGATGGGCACCGGCAACAGATCGCTTTTGTAGCCGGTGTCCTTGCTGGCCACCGCCACCTTGAGCTGGCTGGTGTTATCGAAGGGATTCCAGCTGGCCAGAACGTTAAACCAGGTGAACAGCATCGGGATAACGACGAGGCCCACGAGCATCACCGCGCTCATCACGTTGCGGCATGCGGTGCGCATGTCATTCAGAAAAAGATCGAGTGTTCCACGCATTAGTTATCCCCCTCCGTGGACTCCGCGCCAATGCGCGCTGGATGTTTGATGTCATCCTCATCCAACGTCACCAGCTCTGCGGACTGCTTCAGGCTAATGCGCAGGTACTCCAGGGTGACCGCGGCGATAATGATGAGGAAGCACCATGCCGTCCAAATAGCCAGAAGCAGCGGCTTCTGGTCGGGCAAGAGACCCGAGACGACGATGAGGATCACCACTCCGATAACACCGGCGATGCCCACCAGCTTGAGCCAATAGCCCCAGTTGTGCGCGCGGCGGTCCAGATCCTTCTTCAGGCCACTGCGGCTATCCAGCGCCTGGATGACGTCCGCGATGCGGTAGCCGGAGCCCACAACCTGCACGTTTTCATAGTCAAAGAGCTCAGTGTCCCGCAGCTCGCGGTTGAAGATGACATTGAAGTGCGCCAACGCCTTACGCAGCAGCAGGCCGAAGACGAAGAACAGAATGAACATGAAGGCGAGCACGGCCATGTTCTTGAAATAGTGGTTCCCATAGAACCCACCGATGGTTTCGCGCATGGCATCGATGCCGTACGTGAATGGCAGTAGTGGGTAGATGGTGTGGAAGAAGTTGGGCAAAAGCTCAATCGGGTACAGGCCCGAAGCACCCGGAATCTGGATAATGACAAAGACCACGCAGAGGCCACGTCCCAGGTGTCCCAGGGATGAGGACAGTGCGTAAATAATGCTCAAGTAGGCCAGTCCCACGAGTATGCCTGTCAGGACGAAAGCCGGCGCATTCACGGTCTGCACGCCAATGAGCAGATCACCGACGGTCACCGTGATGGCCTGGATGATAACCATCAACGCCATGAGGAGGAAGCGGCCCAAGTAGGCCTGGCCCACTGTGACGCGGTCGAAGCCTTCCTTATCCACCTCGACCCGGAAGATCACCATGAGGACGAAGGCACCAATCCACAGGGAGAGGTTGGTAAACAGCGCCGCCATGGCGGAGCCGTAGCTGTCCACCGGGTACACGGTTTCGGTCTTCAGCTCGATGGGTTCGGCAAAGAACCTACCGATTTCTTCCGCATCCAGCCCGGTGACATCTTGAACGACCTTGGAGTTCATTGCGGCTCGCAGCGAGCCCACATCACCCTGCATCGCGCGCAAACTGTCCTGCAGGGCAAGGAGGTTGGCATCGAAATCGGACAAGGTGTCCTTCGTGGCACGCAGCTGCTGGGCCACACCATCTAGGAGACCGTCTGCCTCCTGCATGGTGCCCTTCTGGGCTTCCAGGGTGGAGCTCAAAGCGCTCGCCATGGAGCTCAGGTTGCTCATGGCACGGTTGATTTCGGGCACGGCGGACGTCACGGTATCGCGCAGCGTCTGCGAGGTGGCCTTGGTATCGGCCGCCGCTTGGTTGATGGCGTCCGCGCTAGCCTGCACGTTATCCGCCGCGGCCTGCGTATCCTTGCTCAGCGCACTGAGGTTTCCCACCAACTGGCGGTTGGATTCATTACCCTCATCAAGGCGCTGGATGGCGTCATCAATTTCCTTAGCCACCTGCGGTGAGAGTGTTGCGGAATCGCGCAGGGCTTTAAGCTGCGCAATCGATTCTGCGCTCGCATCAATGGCGGTATTAGCCCGCTGCGTGGCGTAATCGAAGCGGTCACCGGCCTGGTTCAGGCCAGCGGTGACATCAGCGATGGATTCCTGCGCCTGGGCGGTGCCGTCCGCCACCGCAGTCGCACCGTTGACGAAAGCGCCGGTGGTCTGGTCGGTGAAGTCCCCAATACCACCTTGGGCCTGCTCGACCAGGGAGGAGACCTCGGCGAGGGCGGTTTGGGCGTCGCCCAGCGCAGCACTCACATTGGCCACCGTAGACTTAGCTCCCAACGTGGAGTCAGCAGCGGCGTCAAGCTTTCCCTGGATCCGCGCGAGGTTCTCGCGGTTGCCGTCAATCTCCTGCGCGGTCTCCCCAAAAGAGGAGCTGGTGTTGTTCATCGCGCGCGTGACTTTTCGCTCAAAGTCGGTACCGGTGTCCTTGACGTTCTCCGCAGCGACGGTGGCCACCTGCTCCTTAAAGGCCGCCGTGATCTGCTTGTCCAGACCATTGGCACCGGTATCCGTGATCTTGACGGCGATGGCGTTGTTTTTCTCGTTGACGCGGTAGACCAGCTGCGGCTGCGTGAACTTCCCGTCGAGCATGCTCACGAGGTTCTCACTGAAGTCCTCCGGAATCGTCACCGAGGCATACACGTCTCCCTCTAAAAGGGCTTTCTCGGCTTCGTCGCGCTCAAGGAATTGCCAGCCTATCTGGTCATTCTTTTTCAGTTTCTCAATGACCTCGCTGCCAACATCAATGTCCCCAGTGAGCTCATTGTTAGCACCCTTATCCTCGTTGACCACGGCCACCTTGATGTTGTTGGTATGGCCATAAGGGTCACGAAAAGCCGCGATGTTCACCCATGAATACAACGCGGGGGTGATGATGAGTCCGATGAGGATGATCCACGCCCTGGGGACGCGGCCAAGCCTGGCTACATCTCTGATAAAAATCTTCCAACTTTGGCGCACTGAAGGCAGTGTACCCGTTGAAGCTTCGAGTCTCTAACCTGCCGAAACCCATAACGTAATTTCCATGATTAACAATTAAAGGTTGATATGGTTTGCTAAAACAAAACCCTTGCCCACACCCCGCCAACTTGTATTGATAAACAAATTTTTCTAGCACTTTCACTACCCACTACAATCGGCGGCCATGATTGAAGTCGCAGCCGTCGTCATCCGCAACCCGCAAGGCCACGTGCTTACCGTGCGCAAGAAGTCCTCCACCAAGTACCAGCTGCCCGGCGGCAAGCCTGAGGCGGGCGAAGCGCTTGTCGACGCCGCCCTGCGCGAAGTCGCCGAAGAAGTAGGCCTCACCCTCGACGCCGAGAGCCTCAACGAACTCGGCACCTTCGACGCTCCCGCCGCCAACGAACCGGGCGAGGTCGTCGTCGGCACCATCTTCACCTGCACCCGCACCATCACCGCCGACGAACCCCAGGCGGCCGCCGAAATCGGCGACACCGCCTGGGTCAACCCAGCGGCCCCCGACCGCGAGCTTGCGCACCTGTTGCGTGACCGCGTCTTCCCCGCGCTGGCTGGGTAGGTCCGTTTTCGTAAATAAGGCCTCAAAATCTCAAAAATCAGGGCCTTAGATGCGAAAAGGTACCCCGAACGGGGACAATTGGAGAGACTTGGCTCCAGATGACATCATGTGTCACGTTTTCTACAGCGACCAGCGACCGCCAGTGCCCCCTCGGCTAACATAGACTGCATGAA
Source organism: Corynebacterium sp. UMB6689 (assembly GCF_030215295.1). Lineage (NCBI taxonomy): Bacteria > Bacillati > Actinomycetota > Actinomycetes > Mycobacteriales > Corynebacteriaceae > Corynebacterium > Corynebacterium sp. UMB6689. The sequence continues at coordinate 9,346 of NZ_JASOLS010000011.1, forward strand.
TGCTAAGGCTGAACTCCCCTCTTTCGATTGCGGAGGGCCGGCTCTTATCGATCTCAACGACAAAGAAGCCGTGTGGGAAGCACTCGATGCCCACTAGAAGTCAGAAATGCCTATCTAAAACAACAAAACGCAGAACCCGAGCCACCGGTGAAACGATGACTCGGGTTCTGTAGTTTGCGGAGACGAGAGGATTTGAACCTCCGGACCTACGCAAGTAAGTCAACTCCTTAGCAGGGAGCCCCATTCGGCCGCTCTGGCACGTCTCCAGCGATTCGCAATGAATCGTCCATCACTCTACCTGAGCGCTTCCCCTATGGACAAAATGGGGCTTCCCTATTCTTTCCCTGAAGCGCCGCGTGCAGCTTGAGGGCAACGTAAAGAGCCGCGCAACGCCAGCCATCATCGAGCACGCCGGGCCCGAGAATCTCACGCACGCGGTCTAGGCGGTAGTGCAGTGTAGCGCGGTGGATGTAGAGCGCAGCGGCGGTCGCGGAGACATTGCGGGAATGCTCAAAATAGGTCAGCAGGGTGTGCCAGTAGGAGTTGCGGGGGTCGTCGAGAAGCACCGCGGCATCCGGGCTCATCTCCGCCACCGTTGCTGAGGTCAGCTCCCATCCGCGCAGCAGGCGCCACGCGCCCGCCTCCTCCCAGCGCAGCGAGTCCTGGCCGCAGAGTTTGGCCACGTCCGCCATGAGTCGCGCCTGCGGGGCCGTCGGCGCCGAGCCGCGGGCCACTACCTCGGCGCCGGCGACGAGCGACGCACTCTGTAGCTCCTCCATGAGGGCCTCGGTGTCCTTGTCATCGCGACGGCACTCGACAAGCACGAGGGAATCATGAGAGTCCGCGACCAAGAAGGGCCGGCGCACCAGCGGGCGGGCAAGTTCCACGGCCACCGCGCGCTGATCGCCTTCCACCAGCACGCGATGCACGGTCAGCTCGCCATCGGAGGGCAAAAGATCGCGCTCACGCGCCCCGGCCAGCGCGGCCAGATCACCGGTAAGCACCTCGCGGGCCAGCTCACCGAGCTGTTGGGCGCGGGCGGCGAGGGGCGCATCGCGTTCGTCGATAAGCCTGGCTAGCGGAGCCGTTAAAGAACCGAGGCGGACCAAGGGGGCATCACCCAGCGCGGGCTCATCAATAATCCAGAGGTAGCCCACGAGCCGATCCTCGTGGCGCAGGGGGATGACCACGCGGGGCAGCATGTCATAGCGCGGGTTGGCGGGCAGGCGCACCGGCAACACAGCCTCCTGAATACCGAAGCTCAACATCCACGGGATCGGCTCTGGGGGCGGGGTGCGGTTAAGAATAGAGGCCGCACGGTTCTTATCGATGGCACCAATCTGGGCACTGGCGGCAATCACCGCGATGGCGGGGGTAGTCACCTCGACGGAGCGCTGCAGGATCTGGGCGCATTCGTCGACGATATCCTGAATGCTCGTCAGCTGCGGGGGTGTCACTTTTGACATATGTCAAAGATACTTCCGAATATTGTCTAGTGACAAACAAAACTGTGGTGCGCAATAATCTCCTACAGTTCAATGACTCACGTCACAGATATACGTTCATGAAGGGCGTCTACATGACCACAACCAACAATTCCGTCAGGGCACAGGACGTTGTCGCCAGCGACAACGCCAGTACAGACGACGGCCTGCAGCGCGGCATGAAGTCGCGCCATCTGCAGATGATCGCTTTTGGCTCGTGCATCGGCACGGGCCTCTTCTTAGGCTCCGGCGCCTCCATCCAGGAGGCCGGTCCGGGTGTTATCGCCGCCTATGCCATCGGCGGTTTCATCATCTTCCTCATCATGCGCATGCTCGGTGAGATGGCCGTGGAGCACCCCGTCGCCGGCTCTTTTAGCGCCTACGCCCGCGAATACATCGGCCCCATCGCCGGCTTTGTCACTGGTTGGAACTGGTGGTTTACCACCATCGTTGTCGGCATGGTGGAGCTTACCGCCGCTGGCACCATCATGGATTTCTGGTTCCCCGGCATCCCGCACTGGCTCACCGCCCTCGTCGCTCTCGTCATCGTCACCGCCATCAACCTGGTGCACGTCGGCGCCTTCGCCGAGGCAGAATTCTGGCTTTCGCTCATCAAGGTTGCCGCGCTCATCCTCATGATCGTCGTCGGCGCGGCCATCATCTTTGGCCTCACCCCGGAGCCGGCCCTGGGCTTAAGCAATATCACCGAGCACGGCGGTTTCTTCCCCAACGGTGCCTCCGGTGTGCTCTTTTCCCTCGTCGCTGTTATTTTCTCCTTCGGCGGCATCATCTCCATCGGCACCGCCGCGGGCGAGGCGCAGGATCCCGCTAAAAGCCTGCCCAAGGCCATCAACAACGTGATCTGGCGCATCCTCATCTTCTACGTCGGCGGCATCGGCATCATCGTGCTGCTCGCTCCGTGGAACGAACTCGATACTTCCACCTCACCCTTCGTACGCGCGCTGAGCACCCTAGGTATCACGGCTGCCGCCACGGGCCTCAACCTCATCGTGCTCGTCGCCGCCGTCTCCGTGTTCAACACCATGACCTTCTCCGGCGCGCGCATGTTGCGGGATCTCTCCCGCGGCGGCCAAGCTCCGCCCTTCTTCAACTCCGTCAGCGCTAAGGGCGTGCCGGTTCGCGCCCTGCTCTTCAACTCCCTGCTCATGGGTTCTGCCGTGCTGCTTAATTTCCTCTTCGAGGGCAAAATCCTGATTGTTCTCCTCGCCATCATCGTGGGCGCGGAGCTCATCTCCTGGTCCGCCATCGCCGTAGCTCACCTGAACTTCCGCAAACGCTGCCCGGATGCTGCTTTCCGCGCGCCCCTCTACCCCATCGCTAACTACCTGTGCTTGGCCTTCTTCGCCCTCGTCATCGCTTTGATGTTCATGCTGCCGGACTACCGCACCGGTGCCATTGTCCTACCCTGTTGGATTGTGACCTTGGCACTCATCTGGCTGGGGAAGAAGCGCCACGACGCACGAAACACATAGAAAGGACTCTCTCATGCAGACCACCATTGGTGATTTCATCCTGGACCGCCTCAAGGCCATCGGTATTACTGAAATCATCGGCGTGCCCGGTGATTTCAACCTGAGCTTCCTCGAGCAGATCGAGGCCTCCGAGGGCATCCGCTTCGTCGGCGCCTGCAACGAGCTCAACGCCGCCTATGCCGCTGACGGCTACGCCCGCCAACGCGGCGTGGGCTGCCTGCTCACCACCTATGGCGTGGGCGAGCTTTCCGCGCTCAACGGCATTGCGGGCGCACGTGCCGAGCACGTCCCGCTGGTGTCGTTGGCAGGCGCGCCGCCGCAGTATGCGACCGAATTCCGCTGGAACCTGCACCACTCGCTTGCCGACGGCGACTTTGCCAACATGCTCGATTCCTTCGCGCCCTTCACCGAAGTGGCCACGCGCGTGTCCCCCATGAACGTGGTCGAGGAATTCGACCGCGCCCTGCACACCTGCCTGCGCGAGAAGCGCCCGGTGCACATCCAGATTCCTTCCGATATCACGCACCTGACCATCGAGGTCCCCGACGAGCCTTTCTCCACCGAACTCGCCCCCTCCGATCCGGAGCGCCTGAACGCTGCCGCGGACTACGTGCTGGAGCACTTGGCGAAGGCCAAAGACCCGATCATCCTCATCGATCAGGACACCAACCGCCACGGTTTCACGGAGAAGCTCCGCGCCATCATCGACAAGGCCCAGCTGCCTTACTCCCAGCTTTCCTCCGGCAAGGCCATCCTGTCTGAGCGCCACCCGCTGTTCATCGGCACCTATAACGGTGCGGCCTCCGCACCAGGCGTGCAGGAACGCATCGAAAAATCCGACTTCCTGGTCACCACGAACCCGCGCTTCATCGAGGTCAACTCCGGCTCCTTCACCCACAACCTGGCCGATGCCCGCGTCTATAACTTCGGCGACCAGCACCTCAACGCCGACGGCGAGTTCTTCGTGGGCATCAATACGCTGGAGCTTCTCGACGTCCTCCTCGACCGCATCCAGGAAGCCGAGGCGTCGCCAAGCGCGGCCTTCGAACCCGAGCCCTTCGAGCCGAACCCGGATGCCCCGCTGACCCAGGAGCGCATCTGGCCGCAGATGCTCGGCTTCATCCAGGACGATGACGTGGTCATCGCCGAAGCCGGCACCTCCAATATCGGGCTGGGCCAGCAGCGCATGCCCGAGGGCGTGCAGTACATTAACTCCACCATTTGGGGCTCCATCGGCTTTACCCTGCCCTGCGTGCTTGGCTCACAGCTGGCCAACCCGGAGCGCCGCCATGTTCTCTTCATCGGTGATGGCTCCTTCCAGCTCACCGCCCAAGAGCTGTCCACCATCCTGCGTCAGGACTTGAAGCCCATCATCGTGTTGGTGAACAACGATGGCTACACCATCGAGCGCTACATCTTGGGCATGGAACGCGAATACAACGAGATCCAGATGTGGGATTACACGGCTCTGCCGAAGGCCTTCATGAAGGACACCACGATGGAGTCCTACGTGGCCTCAACCGAAGGCGAGCTGGCGAAGGCCCTAGACGACATCGCTGCTCACCCAGAGCGCGGCGCCTTCCTTGAGGTGCGCCTTGATGCCTTCGACGCGCCGAAGGGCCTTCAGGCCTTCGGGCCGCAGACCGCTGACTTCGACTTCGGGCCTCGTGGGCCCCGCAACGCCTAAGGTGGAGAACATGATTCGACCAGACCTTTCCTCCCTGCCCGCCTACGTGCCCGGCAAGAACGCCGAGCACGCCTTGAAGCTCTCCTCCAATGAGGCAACTCAGGAGCCGCTGCCCGGCGCGCTCAAGGCCATGGAGGCTGCAGCCGCGCACGTCAACCGCTACCCGGATATGGGCGCGGTGGAAATCCGCAAGGCGCTCGCCGAAAACCTCGGCGTCACACCGGAGCAGGTCACCTGCGGCGCGGGTTCCTCCGCCATCTGCCAGCAGCTGGTGCAGATCACCTCGGTGCCCGGTGATGAGATTGTCTTCCCCTGGCGCTCCTTCGAGGCTTATCCCATCTTCGCGCAGGTCGTGGGCGCTACCCCGGTCAAGGTCCCGCTCACCGCGGATCACCGCGTGGACTTGGAGGCCATGGCGGCTGCCATCACGGACAAGACCCGCCTGATCTTCGTGTGCAACCCGAATAACCCCACCGGCTCCATCATCACCAAGGAGGAGCTCGACGCCTTCCTGGCCAAGGTCCCGAAGGACGTCATCGTGGCGCTCGATGAGGCCTACATCGAGTACAACCGCAACGACGCCGTCCCGCTGGCCACCGACTACGTCCACACTCACGACAACGTCATTGGCCTGCGCACCTTCTCCAAGGCCTATGGCCTGGCCGGCATCCGTTTAGGCTATGCCTTCGGCAACGCCGAGATCATCGAGGCGCTAAGCAAGGTGGCCATCCCGTTCTCCGTGAACTCGGTGGCACAAGCTGGCGCTGTGGCCTCGCTGGCCGCCCAGAAGGAGCTGCGTGAGCGCACCGACGAGACCGTGGAGCAGCGCGACCGCCTGGTGGAGCACTTCGCCGACTTTGGTGTGCCGGAATCCCAGGCCAACCACATCTGGCTCGCCGCCGACTCCATTGCGAAGCTGGGCTCCCCGCAGGACGTTGCTGCACAGCTTGCCGAGAATGACGTTCTCGTCCGCGCCTTCCCTGAGGGCGTGCGCATTTCCGTCACCACAGCTGAGGAAACCGACATCCTGCTTAAAGCCTGGGACGCTGCCTTCGCTGCAGAGGAGTAGTTTCCGCGTTAGAGTGCAGTTGTGAAGACATTTATCAATTTTGCACTCAACGTCATTGCCGTCGCGGTGGCCTTCTGGGCCGTGGTGGCGATTGTCCCCGGAATCGACATCGTCCCCGCTAGCACCCAGAATTTCCTGCTCATCGCGGCGGTCTTCATCATCGTCAATGAGGTCGTCACCCCAGTGCTCCGCTTTCTCGGCGCCCCGCTGACCTGCCTGACACTGGGCCTGTTCGCGCTCGTCATTAACGGCGCGGTCCTGCTCCTCGTCAGCGCGCTAATGGACTCACTCGTCATCGACGGCTGGGGCGCCGCCATCATCGGCGCGATTGTTCTCGCGATCGTTTCCGGCGTGGTGAACTTCTTTACTAGTCCCCTGCGCAGCCGAAACTAACCCCCAGCAAAGGGTGGGAGGACGTCGACGCGGGAGGCGTCGGCAAGCACGGCGTCCTCGGTAGCGCTCGCGCCATCCACCAGGAAGGTGCAGCGCTCCAGCACCTCCGCGAAGCTCATTCCGGCCTCGGTGCTGCCGGTATGCCGAGCACGCAACACGTCGAGCAACTCCCCCAGCGTCGCTGCCTGCGCTGTGTCCTGCGCGCGCCCCGCGGCGGCGCGGGCTGCGGCAAAGTAGTGTATGTCAACCATGGTTGCCACTATGCCAGCCTCCGTGACAGGAAGGAACCTGATGCGCACCTATGAGGAACACCTCGCCGCCGTTCGCGCGGCCCTTCCGCAACCCCGGGTGGTGTCCACTCCCCTGAACAGCGCCTTCGGCCGACGCGCCGCCGCGACGTACCGCGCCCAACACAACCTGCCGCCTTTTGATAATTCGCAGATGGATGGCTATGCGCTTCCCACATGTGACGGCGGCACCTTCACCGTCGGCCGCACTATCGCGGCGGGGGATCCCCCGGGCTCGCTCGAGCAAGGCACCGCCCTGCCCATCATGACCGGCGCGAAAGTCCCTGAGGGCACCGCGACCATCGTCCCCGTCGAGCACTGCGAGCCCCCGCGCTTCCCGGAGGAAGGCGCTACCGTCACGGTGCCGGCAGCTCCTGAGCAGTTCATCCGCCGCGCGAGCTCCGACGTCCAGGCCGGAACCACTCTCGTCACAGAGCACGCGCTTCTCGACGCCCCCTCCATCGCCACCCTCGCCTCCCAGGGCCTGACCGAGGTCCTCACCGTCGCGCCCGCCCGCATCCTCATCTGTACCGGTGGCGCTGAAATAGGTGGCGAAGGTGAGGCCACCATCCCCGATTCCAATGCGCCAATGCTCGCAGCTTTGGCCAGGCAGTATGGCATCGACGTGGCTGGCTTCGTGCGCACGAACGACGATCCTTCTGCCCTGCGCGCGGACCTCGCCGAAGCAGTCATTACCCACCGCCCCGATGTCATCGTCACCTCCGGTGGCATCTCCCATGGAAAATTCGAGGTCATCCGCCAAATCTTCGAAGAAGACGGCTGGTTCGGCCACGTGGCGCAACAGCCGGGTGGCCCGCAGGGCCTGTCCCGCCTTGGCGAGGTCCCCGTAGTCTGCTTTCCCGGCAACCCCATCTCCACGCTGGTGAGCTTCCGCCTCTATTTGGCACCCGTCCTTGGCCATGCCTCAGAGCCGGTTCGCGCGCACCTTGTTGAATCCGCAGACGGACTCAACAACCGCGAGCAGTTCCGCCGTGGAACTATCAGTATTTCCGATGGCACAGCCCACGCCTCCTTCCTCGGCGGCACCAGCTCCCACCTAATGTCCCAGGCCATCGGCGCTAACGCCCTCATCCGTATCCCGGCTAACACGCAGCTTTCAGCCGGCGACCTCGTGGAGGTATTCCCACTCTCATGACCCACCGCGCACTCGTTATTGTTGCCTCAACCCGCGCCGCCGCCGGCGAGTACGAGGACCGCTCCGGCCCCATCTTGGTGAACTTCCTGCGTGAGCAGGGCTTCGATACCCCGCAGCCCCTCGTTGTCGCGGACGCCGACATCGACGCCGCCTTGGCCACCGCCTTCGCCGATGCCCCCTCCGTCATCCTCACCTCCGGCGGCACCGGCATCACACCGGATGACCGCACCGTCGAAGCACTCACCCCGCATCTCGAGCGCGAGCTCCCCGGCCTGGCCCACGCCTTCTACGCGCACTCCGCCGGCATCCCCACTGCGGCGCTCTCCCGCACGGTTGCCGGAGTCACCGGGTCCACTTTCGCCATGGCCCTGCCCGGCTCCACGGGTGCGGCCAAGGACGGCTGCGCGGTCCTCGAACCGGTGCTTAACCACATCATCAACCAGCTGGAAGGCATTCATGAGCACTAACTTCGGCTTACTCGGCGCCCACATCAGCGCTGAGCCTATCTCAGCCCCCGACATCGCCACCGCTGAAACCGGCGCCGTCGTTTTATTCGACGGCATCGTGCGCAACCACGACTCCGGCCGGGGTGTGAAACTCCTGACCTACACCGCGCATCCCTCAGCCCAGCAGGAAATCGAGCGCGTGGCCGCTGAAGTCGCTGCTGCCTTCCCCACCGTGCGCCTCTGGTGCGCGCACCGCACTGGCCCACTAGAAATCGGCGAATCCGCCTTCCTCGTCGCCGCCGCCTCCGCGCACCGCAAGGACGCTTTCGAGGCAGCCTCGACCTGCGCCGACCGCGTCAAGGCGGAAGTCCCCATCTGGAAAGAGCAGCTGCATACCGATGACACCACCACGTGGGTAGGCCTGGAATAAACAGTTGTATGCACTGTCGGAATTCGGTACGGACGGGAAATGGGCTTAGATCCAGAAAGTGAAAGCGCAATGCTCATAGCACTACTTCGAAAACTCCTAGCGGTTTGCGCTCTAGGCGTCTGTGCACTTGTCGTTTCTTCGTGTGCGCAAGAGCGTTCACAGACATCGAAGTCTTTTACTACTTGGGAATGGGGCGGGATCGCTAGGGCTGTCTCTGTGACTCCTTCCGTAAATAATCACAATTATGTTTTTGGAACGAGCACTGATGAGGTGGACTCTCTCGCTGAACTTGCATCGGTGTATAACCCTTCGATGGAGAGGCTCGGTGAAGGGTATGTGGCTCCAGATAAGGATCAATTGGTTGTCTTTGATTCAGATTTTCGCAAACAATCTGAGAAACCACTCGCAGGTTTAGGTCTACCGACCCAAACAGCTTCTGCTGGTTCTGTGGACAATAAAGCAGCAGTGTTTGTTTTTAACGAAGGCATGAGCGATAGTCCGTATGCGAGCCGCATAGTGCTCGCAACTAAGGAATCTACAAGCACGGTAACTCGCGATAGGAGACCAGTCGCGTTAAGGGCTTGTACTGATGAAAAAGCTGTCTGGATAGAACGTGATGAAGATGACGGAAGCGGTTTAACGCTTGTGCGTATGGGAGTCGACGGGTTGTTGTCTGAATCTCGCCTTGATATACCTGCCGGAACAGTCGCATCCGAATACTTCTCTGCTCTTGGGTGTGGGAAAGAAAAATCATATATTTCTTTTCCTGACGATACTGGTGGTGCGTATGTTGTCTCGGTTGGTACCTCGAATGAAAAACCAACTTTAAAACACGAAGGAAATATCGAAAGGCTGCCGATACCAGGCGTAAATAGGTCCTCTCGCTACGAAGAAGGAAGCGTGTCGTACTTTACGAGTCGAGGAACGATCGTGGCACTTGATCTCGAGCGTCAGGAAGTTAAAGAAACTGAACCGCTAATCGGCGCAGATCGCCGTCCTGTATCTGCAACTATCGACGGCGGAAATCTATATATCGTGACTCAGCCGATTGAAGGTGCTGAGGAGCTTCGCGTACATTCTTTTACATTCAAAGACCCAGCTGCGGATAAGGATGGCGCGCATATCGCGAAGCTTAGCCAGCTTATGCAAGGTGGTACTGCAAAAGGTGCATACACAATTCCGATGTCTATTTACCCTTTCGATAAACGGACGGAATAATGCCTAGAAGAGCTTTATTTTCTGCTCTTTACCTCGCATGGAAATCGCAAGTCCACTGCCTGGCTGATGCGCCTAGCCGACATTTCTGACAAAGATGAACTCGTCATCAAGGTCAACACACTGGTGGCCATCAAGGGCGTGCATGACGTTCGAGTGAGCGTCGAGGTAGGACGAAGCACGATTCCGCCAGAGCTTAGAATATCGACACCAACCGGGATTGAAACCGAATTCTTTAATCAGAATCCACTGCAGGAAACAATAGAAATCAAGGCAAAAGTCTAGGAAAACTCGGAGCACTTCAGAATGAGTTCACGCTACGCACGTCAGGAAGCCCTCTGGGGAACCTCCACACAGCAACGACTTCGCGCTTCCACAGTCGCCGTCATCGGTGCCGGCGGCCTGGGCTCGCCTGCCCTTCTCTACCTGGCAGGCGCAGGCGTGGGGCGCATCCTGCTTTTCGACGACGACACCGTCTCCCTCTCCAACCTGCACCGCCAAGTCATCCACAGCACGGCGACCGTGGGCCAGCCCAAGACTGAATCCGCCGCTGAAGCCTTGAGCGCCCTCAACCCCGAGTGCACCGTCGAGCAGTTCTCGCGCCTCACGCCTGATACCGCCTTGGAGCAACTGCGCGGCGCTGACCTCATCATCGACGGCACCGATAACTTCTACTCCCGCCACCTGGCCTCCTGGGCCGCCCATGAGCTGGGCATTCCGCACGTGTGGGCATCGCTGCTGGGATACGACGCGCAGCTCACCGTCTTCCACTCCGGCCACGGCCCGGTCTACGAGGACCTCTTCCCCACCGACCCGCAGGTACCCTCCTGCTCACAGGCCGGCGTGATGGGCCCGGTCGTCGGCGTGGCCGGCTCCGCCCTAGCCGTGGAGGCGCTTAAGCTCCTCACCGGCATCGGCACCCCGCTCATCGGTACGCTTGGCTACTACGATTCCCTCGTCGGGACCTGGGAATACATCCCCGTGCGCGCGAACGGCGCCACCCCGGCGCGCCCCGACAACCCCACCGACGTCCGCGAGATCCCTGAGGACGCCACGCTTATCGACGTCCGCACCGCCCCCGAGCGCGCCGCCTCCCTTATCCCGGGCTCGCAGCACCTTCCGCTCGATGACATCCTCGCCGGCCACAACCCGCCCCTAGACCCCGCCGACCTCGCCGTCCTCTACTGCGCCAGCGGCCTGCGCTCCTCCCAAGCAGTCGAGGCCCTGCGCGCCCGTGGCTTCAGCAACGTCTACTCGCTGCGCGGCGGCATCGACGCTTGGTTGGAACACATCTCTGAGCTTGAGTCCGAGGCAGCGGCCGCACGCCGTGGCGAGCTAGAGACCATTTCTCTTGAAGACCTAGAGGCTGAATGTGGCGTGGAGAATTAGCTTCACGCCGCGCGGTGCAAAAGCCTTCCGAAAGTTAGACAAACCAACGCAGAAGAGAGTCAGCAGGTTTCTTCGCGAAGTGGCAGAACTCGAAGACCCGCGCTCGCGCGGCAAGCGTCTCGTGGGGGATAAATCCGGTCTGTGGCACTGGCGAGTCGGGGACTACCGCGTTATCGCGGCAATATACGAAAACACAGTCACGGTCACCGTTGTTGACTTAGATCACCGACGCGAAGTCTACGATTAATCAGCCAGCGGGTCGGTTCCGCCGAGCTTCATCTCGAAACGCTCGTAGTCCTCTAGGCTCGCAAAGTGCCGCGAGTAGAGATCACAATCGCGGTCTACATAACCATAGAGGGCTGGCGCGACATCCACGATGTGCCGTACCTTCACGTCCTCACCATCGGCCTGCTCGTTCGCCATCGCTTCAACGCGTTCTCGAGCCTTCTCGTCCGACTCCGCATACACAATATAAAAGTCCTCGCGGAAGAAGCTTTGGGCAGATGAACTGGACTTCTTAGCAAGCTCCATCACGACAATTCCAACATAAGGTTCCATTGCCGGCTACTGTCCTTTCCGGTTCTAGGTCAGCTTGGACTCGACTCTACCTGCTCACCCAGACCATGTAACGCGGAAAACTCAGCCGGCCGGATTGAAAGCTCACTGTCATGCAGACCCGCCAGTATTACGTCGCCACCACTGCGGTGTGTGCTCTTACGCTGGGGCCAAACTGCGGCGCAAGGACTCGGCCCCAGGTCCCATCCCTGACCGCTTCGATCCGAAGTCTTTCCTCAACGCAACGGCCCTGATGTGCGCCATAGCGCTACCGCTGCAGGTGTCACCGTCTTCTACTCCGCGCAAGCAGTCGACGCCCTGCGCGCCCGCGGCTTCAGCAACGTCTACTCGCTTCGCAGCGGCATCGATGCCTGGCAGGAGCACAACGACACATAGACCAAACCCCTGCTCAATCTCCTCTGCCCACATGGCATCTTGTAAAAGGCATCAACCAGAAGGCGTTTTCAGAGCCAAAAACGCCTTTTACCCCGCGCAAATGGCGTTTTTAATCCCAAAGATGCCTTTTGGCAGATGCCATTTGCCAGACGCCTTTCGCAGAGGTCCTCGGCCTGCCGCCTTGTAAGCTTACTGCCATGAGAAGCCGCCAGTATTACGTCGCCACCGCTGTGGTGTGTGCTCTCACGCTGGGGTACATGCTGCTGCGCTGGGATTCGGTGCCTGATCCCATCCCGGTCCACTTCGATGGCTCGGGCAACCCGGACCGCTTCGAACCCAAGTCTTTCTTCAACGCAACGGCCCTGGTGTGGATTGGCGTTGTCTTCGCCATCGCGCTGCCGTTGTGCGTGCCACCGGTCTCGCTGGCGCGAAAGACAACACAGGTTCCGGCGGAGTCAGCGCTTCCTTTCTCCGAAGCCACCGCCCAGCGCGCGGAGCTGATCGCTGAAAAGACCACCACCTTCATCGCCCAGACAGTGTTCGCCATGACGACCTGCGTGTGCCTCACCGCGGTCTGCACGGTGGTACCGGACATCCCCTTCTCGGGCTTTCTCCTCGTGGCCGCGTGGATAGCCTTCACCCTGTTCATCATGATTCAAGGCGTCCGATTGACGCTGACATCTGCGAAGGCCGTGAAAGCCATACCAACCGACGATGATGAACAGGTTCGCAACGAAGCACTCCGCTTTGCCGGTGGCATGGGAGTCTACAAAGAACCTAAAGACCCGATGTGCATGGCAGTCTTTTCCACGAATCCTTCGAAGCTGCAGATCAACACCGCCCACGAACCGGGACGGCGCTACCTGTGGCGCATGGGCATTGCCCTTCTCGTATCCATAGCATTCTGCGTGCTCATCGACGTACTCTAGATGCATGGAGCACCTGTTTGAGCGCGCACACTCGATTCTTTCTGATGCCACTCACGTTGAGGTGTTCACCGGCGCGGGTATGAGTGCGGATAGCGGCATCGCCACATACCGCGATGCGCAGACGGGCATCTGGGAGAACGTGGATCCGGTCGCGATGGCGTCGATAAGCGCATGGCGTAATGAACCAAAGCCCATGTTCGCCTGGTACCTGTGGCGCGCCCAGCTGGCGCAGCGGGCCGAACCCAACGCCGGGCACCGCGCGATTGCTGCCGCACGCGGCATGACGGTGACCACGCAAAATATCGATAACCTGCACGAGCGCGCCGGAAGCCAGGACGTGGTCCACCTACACGGCTCCCTATTCGCCTTCCGCTGCACCGACTGCGATACACCGTACGACGAGGACATTGCGCTGCCGAAGAAACCGGTCGAGAGCATCACTCCACCCGAGTGCCCCGTGTGCGGCGGGCTCGTACGCCCAGGCGTGGTGTGGTTCGGTGAGGCTTTGCCCAACGACGAATGGGCCGAGGCCGAACGCCGCATGTCCACCGCGGACGCGCTGCTCATTGTGGGTACCTCCGGCGTGGTCTATCCCGCCGCCGGCCTGCCGCAGATTGCCCACGCGCGCGGCATCCCCATCGTGGAAGTCACCCCGCAGCCCACGGACCTCTCGCCGCTTGCCGACGTCGTGGTCACCGCCACCGCAGCGGAGGCGCTGCCTCGCATCTTGGCGGGGCGGATCGATGGCAAAGACGAGTAGCAACCAGAAACCCCGCGGCCCTTGCCCACCGAAATGTACAAGATGTACATTTGCAGTATGAAAACGATGTCAGTGGCATCCAGCCAATTCCGCCAATCCCAAAGCCAAATTCTTGAAGAGGCACAGCACACACCCGTCGCCATCACTAGTCGTGGAAGCCGGATTCGCGCTTTTGTCGTCTCTCCTTCATTTTTCGCCCGCGCAGTCGAAGCACTAGAAGATCGTGAGGATGTTCAGACCGCAGAGATTGCCCGAGGAGAAGCCGTAGAGATTTCACACGAAGACCTCAAAAAAGAACTCGGACTCACCTAATCGCCTTCTATGGCTGACTCCACTTATCACATCACCTATAAGGCATCCGCAGCCAAGGAGCTACGCAAGCTCGACAGGCCGACACAGAGGCGACTACTTGCTGCAATCGAAGACTTGGCCGTTACCCCTCGCCCTGATGGAGTAAAGAAGCTAAGAGCCTCAGACGACCTGTACAGAATTCGAGTCGGACACTATCGCGTAGTTTATGAAATCTTAGACGGAAAACTCGTGGTGCTCGTCCTGCGCATTGCTCACCGACGAGATGTTTACCGGAAATAGGTAAAATTCCTCTCAGATAAACAAAACCGGTTCCACCCTGCCAGAAGGTGAATACTCCACTTCGATCGGAAGATAGTTCTTACACAGCTAGATCGATGTCGTGCTCCTTAGCCTTTCCGTCTAGCACTTGCTCGTAAGACTCCAATAGCCGGCGAGCATTGACTGGGGAGCCGAAAAGATAATCAGTCTCTACCCACGCCGAATAGTTATCCTCTGACATCACGAAACCGCCTTCCTTACCACAACCATTATTCCCCCCGAGAGGAGATGAATCCATGCTCTACCTAGTTCCAGGAGCCTTAGCGGGAATCGTCTTTTATGTCATTCTCGCAGCAGTGAGCTGGGCTATCGAGAAAGCTTGGCCGCAATGCCACCTTGGAGCGCATAGCCGGTTGGTCATCCACTGCCTTGTCGCGATTGCATTTTCGATTTTCCTCGTCGTGGCTGGCGGCGGCGGAAACTCGGCCACCCACCTGCAAATTAGCGGATTCCTACTGGCAGGATGCGTTCTGAGCTTCGTTACAGCCGCATGGGACAGAAGCAAAGCCGCTACAAATGACCCCCAAAACAATTGGCGGAGGCGGCGGGATTTGAACCCGCGGTGAGTTTCCCCACGCTGGTTTTCAAGACCAGTGCATTCGGCCGCTCTGCCACGCCTCCTCGTCACGCGTCAGCATGCACCGCGCGCAACACGTTCAGAGTACTAGACTCCGCCGCGGGAGAAGAATTCGGCTCATCACGTTGCGCAAAGCGCAACCTACTGAAAGCCATTGCCGCATATACCTTGCTCTGGTTTACTCGGGCCTATGCAGACAGTCGATACCCTCATCATCGGCAGTGGCGCGGCCGGCCTTCAGGCAGCACTGGTCATGGTCCGCGCCCGCCGCAGTGTCCTCGTTGTTGATTCCACCACTCCCCGCAATCGCTTCGCCCACGAAATCCATGGTGTCATCGCCCTCGAGGGCACACCACCACTCGAGTTCCAGGAGCGCGGTAAGGAGCAGCTGCGCAACTACGGCGTACAGATCGTCAACACCACCGTGGATTCCGTCACCGATAATGACCGAACACTCACCGCCACATTGAGTAATGGAGATACCGTCGCGGCCCGCTCCATCATCGTCGCCAGCGGTGTGGACGACGTACATCCAAACATCCCGGGACTCGAAGAAAACTGGGCAGATACAGTCCTCCACTGCCCTTACTGCCACGGGTTCGAGGTCGCCGACAAGAAACTCGGTGTTCTCTGCATCGGCGAGTTCTCCCTGCACCATGCAGCGCTCCTGCGCCAGTGGTCCAAGGACATCACCTTCTTCACCAACGGCATGAAGCTCACCGAGGAACAGCGCGCTGACCTGACCCGGCGGGGCATTGCGCTTGTCGACGGCCCCGTCACCGCCTTCCAGGACGGAAAAGTCCTGGTTGGGAGCACAACCCATGCCGTCGATGCACTGTTCTACATGCCTGTCCCTCACCCGCACGATGAGTTTCTCGCTGACCTCAACCTTGACCGCCACAGCCCGCCGTCGGGCATGGGCGGCAGCCTGATCAAAACGGGCCTCGCCGGTGCCACCAGCCACCCGCGCATCTGGGCGGTGGGCAACGTGGTCAACCCACCGGCACAGGTCGCGGTAGCGATGGGCGAAGCCAACGCCGCAGCCATCGCGGTCAATGCCTTCCTGGTCGAGGATGATTGGATTTAAGTACGGTGGTGTGGCATGAAAGCCATCATTCAGACCAATCTGGACGACCCGCACTCGCTGGAGTTGGGGGATGTCGCCACACCAGAACTAGCTGCCGGCGAAGTCCTCGTTAAAGTCAAAGCCGCCGGCGTAAACCGCGCCGACCTGCTCCAGGCCCGCGGGCACTACCCGCCGCCGCCGGGCGCTTCGGAGATTATCGGCCTCGAAGTCGCCGGTGAAGTCGTCGACGCAGGCACCACCGACGTCGAGCTGGGCTCCAAGGTCGGCGCGCTGCTCGCCGGCGGCGGCTATGCCGAATACGTCGCCGTACCCAAGGGCCAGCTGCTGCCCATCCCCAGCGGCTACTCCTTTGCCGAAGCTGCCTCCGTTATCGAAGTGGGCTGCACCGTATGGTCCAACATCGCTATGGAGGCGAAACTAAACAAGGGCCAAACCATCCTCATCCACGGCGGCGCGGGCGGTATCGGCACCTTCGCCATCCAGGTGGCGAAAAACCTCGGCGCCACCGTCGCGGTGACGGCTGGCTCGGACGAAAAACTCGAGACCTGCAAGGAACTCGGCGCGGACATCCTCATCAACTACAACGAACAGGACTTCGCCGAGGAACTGAAGAACCAGTGCGATGTCATCCTCGACATCATGGGCGCGAAGTACCTCAAGAAGAACCTCATCGCGCTGGCTAAGGGCGGCCACATGGTCACCATCGGAATGCAGGGTGGCACGAAGGCCGAGCTCAACATGGCCATCCTCCTCAACAAGCGTCTGACCCTGCAGGGCACCACGCTGCGCTCCCGCTCGTTGGAGGGCAAGGCCGCCATCGTTGCGGACACCGTCAAAAATGTCTGGCCCTGGCTAGAGAACGGCAGCGTCAAGCACCACCTGCACGCGACGTATGCGCTTGCTCGCGCCGCCGAAGCCCACAAAGCCCTCGACTCCGGCGAGGTCACGGGCAAGCTCGTCCTCGAGGTCTAAGCCAAAGACGCGACCACGCGGGTGAGGTGCTCCACATCGTGGTACGTGCTAAACGGACTCAGCGAAACCGTGACGGCACCGCCGACCTCCTCCACTCCCATCTCCGTGAGCAGCGGGGTGTGCGGAGCGATGGTAGTAACTAGGCCATTGTCGAAGAGCCGGCGGTGGATCACATCCGCCGGAACATCGCGCACGGCGAAGGTGAGGCGCGGGAGGCGGTCATCGGAGGCGTCGGCAGCCGCCTCACCCGTCACACCCAGGATGTGAACGGCCGGTAGCGTGCCCAACAGGCTGTAGAGATCCCCGGTGAGATCCTCCATATAGCCGGAGAGAGCTTGCATCGAACGCGTCAGGCGCACGCGGCGCGAACCGCGCTCCCCGCCGGCGAGTTCCGCCACATGATCCACTAGGGGGCCAACGCCACCCGCCAAGCCCGCGGAAACCGGGCCAACGACAAGCTCATCGAGGCGACGGAACATCGCAGTATCGCGGAAGACCAGCGCCGCCATCTGCGGACCACCGAGAGCACCCACATCCACGCCGAGGATATCCGCCCCAATCGCATCAAAGTCGAGGAGACGGTAGGGGGCGATCGAGGAGACGTCGACAAGCACCCAGGCGCGCGAACGCTCATGGACCGCATCGATGATCTCCGCGGCCGGTGTTACAGTGCCCAGCAGCTCGTGGGCGGCAGAAAAGGCGACAAAACGTGTAGAGCCATCCACCAGATCAGCGTATTGGAATGCCGGAAGCTCGCCAGTTCCCAAATCCGGCTGCGCCCACCGAATATCAGTACCCAGGTGTGCGAACGCGCTCGTAAACTCCGGAGAATCAAAACGGGAGAGCACCACCGAAGACTGTCGGCGCAACAGCGGGCGCAGTGCAACGCCCAAAGCCTGATACAGCACCGGCAGCGACGGGCCCAGGATGACCCGTTCCGCCGTCGCCCCCGTGAGATCCGCCACTGCCCGGCGCGCGGAAGCATACATGTCCGCCGCGTGGAGCTCTCCGGGGTCGTGGTGCGCCGAGTGCGCGCCCACGGCATCCTCCAGCGGTTTCACCGTGGCGGACATACGGAAAGAACGGGCAACGCCAGAGGCCACGCGTTCTGCAATCTGCGACGCGGCGTGCGCGTTCAGGTAGGTCCAACCATCGGACAGACCAGTGTAAAGACCTCGCACGCTGGCGACGTCATACTGTTCCGTCATGCTTCAACCCTTCCTCGAATCGTCCGATCGACTCCCTACTCTATACGCCCCACGTAAATCTTTCCTAACCCTCGATTTTCCCAGCTCGCTCGTGTTTTCCCAGGTTAAGGGCGTGTGTGTAGGTGTTTGGCGGAGGTGCGCGCTAGGGTGAAGGACGTGCAAGACAAGAAAAACCTGCGTGACGACGTCGCCCGCATGACCTCCGCGCCTGCACCCGGCGAGGAGCCGGCCTCGCGTTCCATGACCATGTCGGCGGCTTTCGCCGATCTGTTGCAAGGCGCGCGCCAGCGCGAGCTGTGGTTCAAGCTGGGCATCCAAGACATCAAGCAGCGCTACCGCCGTTCGGTGCTGGGTCCTTTCTGGATCACCATCGCAACCGGCGTGATGGCCGCGGCCCTGGGCCTGCTGTATTCCATGCTCTTCCAGATCCCGGTTGCAGAATTCCTGCCCCACGTGACCGTGGGCTTGATTATGTGGAACTTCATTTCGGGCGCCATTAAGGAAGGCTCGACGGTCTTCATCGACAACGAGGGCCTGATCAAACAGCTGCCCGCACCACTGTCGGTGCACGTCTACCGCCTAGTCTGGCGGCAAACCCTCTTCTTGGGCCACAACCTCATCATCTGGCTGCTGCTCATTCTTATCTTCCCGCGCCACTTGGGCTGGGAGTTCTTCCTGTTCATCCCGGCGCTAGGACTCTTCCTGGTTAACGGCGTGTGGGTAGCCATGTTCTTCGGCATCATCGCCACCCGCTTCCGTGACGTTGCCCCGCTGCTGGAGGCTCTGACCCAGCTGCTTTTCTACGTCACGCCTATCGTGTGGATGACCAACACCCTGAAGGAACAGGGAGGTGCCGTGGCCAGCCGCGCGCGCATCGCTGAGATCAACCCGCTCTACCACTACATGGAGATCATCCGCGCCCCTATGATCGGCGAGCCCGTCGCCGGTTATCACTGGCTCATCGTCATCGGCTGTACCGTCGCCGGCCTGCTCATCGCCGGCCTGGCCATGCGCCAGTGGCGCTTCCGCGTCTCCTACTGGGTCTAGAAAGGATCGTCCATGGTTTCCATTGATACGTATAACGCTTGCGTGGACTTTCCCATCTTTGATGCCAAGTCCCGTTCTCTCAAGAAGGCGATGCTCTCCACGGCCGGTGGCTCCATTGGCAAGAATGACCAGAACGTGGTCATGGTGGAAGCGCTCAAAGACATCAACCTCCACCTGCGCGAAGGTGACCGGGTGGGCCTCGTCGGCCACAACGGCGCGGGCAAAACCACTCTGCTGCGCCTGCTCTCCGGCATCTACGAACCCACGCGCGGCGCTGCCGACGTCCGCGGGCGCGTTGCCCCAGTCTTCGACCTCGGCGTGGGCATGGACCCAGAGGTCTCCGGCTACGACAACATCATCATCCGCGGCCTCTTCCTGGGCCAGACCATCAAGCAGATGAAGGCCAAGATGGATGAGATCGCGGAGTTCTCTGAACTGGGTGATTACCTCTCCATGCCGCTGCGCACCTACTCCACCGGTATGCGCGTACGCCTAGCGCTGGGCGTGGTGACCTCCATTGAGCCGGAGATCCTGCTTCTCGACGAAGGCATCGGCGCCGTCGACGCCGCCTTCATGGCCAAGGCCCGCGTCCGCCTTCAGGATCTGGTGAAGCGCTCCGGCATCCTGGTCTTTGCTTCCCACTCCAATGACTTCCTGGCCCAACTGTGCGATACCGCCCTATGGATCGACCACGGCCAGATCCGCTCGGTGGGCGAGGTCTCCGACGTCGTCGGCGAGTACGAAGGCCCTGAGGTGGGCCAGTACGTGCGGGATCTGCGCAAGCGCTTCGATAACGAGGAAAACGTTTAGCCCCTGCTACCTGCCTCGTTGACATATTGCGCGTCAATCATCCACGTTCCACGCTGTCGGAAGGCCGGAATGGTACCCCGCGCCGCCTTATTGGCGGCGACGGACCCAGAGACACCGTTAACCTTTGCCCATTCCGACAGGCGAATTACCCTCGGCGCGGTCAGCAGCGTGATGCGCTTGTGCAAGGACTCGACGAGTTGCCGCGCGATAAGTGTGCTCAATGCAGAAAAGTCCCCACTCACCGGGTAGCCACGGAACACTGGGTAGTAGTGGCGTTCTTTTCCCTTGTTCGGAATGATGATGGGCGGCGCCCCTAGCTCCAAGAGCTGTTGATTGATAATGACGCGCCCGATGCGCCCATTACCATCTGAAAAAGGATGGATGGTTTCAAATTCCGCGTGGAACCGCGCGATTCGGTCAACAAAGAAGCTAGTGTCCTCGTAGTATTCGGCAATGGCTGTGTCCACCAGCCTGTCCACGTATTCAGGGTTGGCCCCCATATGAGCGCCCACGCGAACCCACTCTCCCCTTCGACGAAAGCGCCCCGCCCAGTCGTCGTTGATGCCGCGAAGCAACATGCCATGCAGTTTCAGAAGGAGGTTTGCATCGAGCTTACCGACGCCCCGAATTAGTTCCTCAGTCACGTGCGCCAGGTTTTTGGCCTCAAAGACTTCCCGCAAATCATGCGCCCTAGTTGTAAACCCGGCCAGAATGTTCTCGGTCTCCTCCAAAGTCAGCGTGGAATTCTCAATGGCGTTCGAGTTATACACCGACTCCGCCACTTCTGCGCGTGCTATCTCCGCGACGGCCTCGGGGGCGTCCTCCCGCAACGCCGCATACCGATCAAGAAGAGCGTCGATTTTTGAGGCGGACCGCGCGTTAAGCATGCCAACATTCTACAAGTTTCCGTGAAATTGAGTGGAAACTCACCCATTTTCACGATTTATTCCTCAAACTGCGAAGTTGGCTCCCAACATCGCGCGCAGTTCCTCACTCATGCCGGCCACAGCCACTTCCGGCCCCGGCTGATAATCCTCTTTGCGCAACACTGCTTTGTTGCCGTTGATGGTGTAGCCCAGCTTGTGCGACACAGCCTGGGAAGCTTCATTTCCCGGCTCCCACTCCGAGCGCAACCGATGCGCACCCAGGTAATCAAAGCAGAAGACCGCAGCGGCATGACGGATCTGCGTACCTATCCCGCGGCCCTGAAGGCGGTGGTAGATCCACGATCCGGTTACAACCTCATAGTTATCGGAGAAATTCTTCGCCCGCAGATCCACCGAGCCGATAACCTCACCATCAAGGTGCACTCCAAAATCGAGCGACCATTCTTCCGGGGACATCTGTGCGCGATGCGCCCACCGGAAACTCGGATCAGGCTTCTGCTTCAACCACGGGAACGTGTACTCCGGAAGCGGCTCGCCGAAAATCTCAGCGGCGCTAACCCCATGAATGGCGGCGATGTCACTATCGCGCAGCACCCGCAGACTCAGCTCACCCACGTGGATGGAAACCCTAAAGGGAGCCCACATTTCTTCAACGCTTCTCACGGTCATGAGAACACTGTACTTTGCGTAGAACGCACCTTTAGTCTCATGCACTGGAAATATGCATACCCCTGTATGGGTGCATCACGAAAGAAGCTTTTCCTATTTGCTTCTTTTCTCAGATCCTTTCAAGTTAAAATTTCCGAGAGCCTGAATCACAGGCACTGTTCTCTCTTAACTTTAAGGAGCCCTATCATGAAGCGTTTCGCTGCTGGCGTTGTTGCCGCTGCCACCGCACTGTCCCTGTCCACTGGTGTTGCCTCTGCTGCACAGCCGGGCGAGTCTACTGTTGACGGCATCGCCAAGGAGTTCATCTCCGCACCGCACTGGGGTTCCATTAAGGGAAGCTCGGATGCTCACAAGAGCGACGAGAATTCCTCTAAGGCTTGGAACAACTTCTACCAGTCTTCCTACGACAACGATAAGAAGCAGGAGTACAAGGCCGGCACCACCGCTGACATCCTCTGGGGCGTTGGCATCGCCGCTGCCGTCCTCGGCGCTGCTTACACCGCAGTTCAGAACGGCCTCATCCCGGGCGTTTCCCTTCCGTTCTAATTTGAACGCATCAAGCTTTTAGCTTTGAACTTCTAGCTCCAGTCCGTTGTGGGCTGGAGCTTTTCCATATCGCATACTTTTTAGCCTTCACTTCTTTATCATCTTCTTTACTTTCACTACCTCTACCTTTCTTCTCAAGGAGTACCTCCATGAAGCGTTTCACCGCCGCTGCCGTTGCCGCCGCCACTGCACTGTCCCTGTCCATCGCCCCGGCTACCGCCGCCGAGAAGGGTTCCTCCGAGGTCTCAGAGGGCGAGGTGTTTGGCTACATCCTGAAGCAAGGATTCAAGGAAGCCGTCGGTGGTGACGGCTTCGCTTCCTCCGTGGATTACGGCATTGAGAAGGGCGCTGAGGCTATCAGCAGCAAGGGTAGTAGCGAGGGCAGCAGCACCCCTGAAGAAATCAAAGAAGGCCTGGAGACTGCTGGCTCCGCCAAGGATGTCGCCATGTCTTCCCTGAAGAATGACACCGCCAAGGAATACCCGGTGGGAACCACCGCTGAAATCCTCGTTGGCACCTCTATCGCCGCGATTGTGCTCGGCCTCATTGCTGGCGTTGTCAATGCTGTGAACTCCGGCTTCATCAAGATTCCGGGCTTCAACGCCTAAACCTTTGCCACCTCCATGTCACGCACCTGAGTGCCACAGGCGGGTGGCACAATAGAACCCATGACTGCCACCCTGTCCCAGGCCGGTACAACGGCCGCTGTGATCGTCACCCACCAGCGCGTGGAGCTACTGCGCGCCTCCCTTGAACAGGTGGTGAACCAAACGCACCCAGTGCAGTGGGTGATCGTGGTGGATAACGGTGCGGAAGCAGCAGTAGAGGAGCTCCTCCACGAACTAGCCGGCGAGCGCGGCGTCTACGTGCCTTCCGAAACCAACCTTGGTGGCGCCGGCGGCTTCGCGCTGGGTTTCCTCACCGCACTCGCCCTCGGCGCGGACGCGGTGTGGTGCGCGGATGATGATGGCCGCCCCGCCGACCACCACGTGCTAGAGGAGCTCTACCGAGTTGCGGAAAACAACGCACTCCACGAAGTCTCCCCCGCCGTGTGCAATATCGATGAGCCTGCCAAGCTGGCTTTCCCACTGCGCCAGGGCCTGGTGTGGCGGCGCTACATGAGCGAGCTGGAGGGTGACTTTCTGCCCGGCATTGCCTCCCTCTTCAACGGCGCGCTCATCTCCGCCGAGGCCATGGAGAGCATCGGCGTCCCAGACTACCGCCTGTTCATCCGTGGTGATGAGGTGGAATATCACCGCCGCCTGGTCAACTCGGGTTTAAACTTCGGCACTGCGCTGACCACCAGCTACCTGCATCCGGATGGCTCCGATGAGTTCAAGCCCATCCTCGGCGGAAAAATGCACACGCAATACCCGGAAGGCGAGTTCAAGCGCTTCTTTACCTACCGCAACCGCGGCTACCTTCTGTGGCAGCGCGGCATGCGCAAGTTGCTACCACAGGAATTCGCACGTTTCGGCTGGTTCTTCCTAGTCCAGCAGCATGACGTCAAGGGATTCATGGAATGGCTGCGCCTGCACAACCGCGGACGCAAAGAAGACTTCCGCCGGCCCTAAAACTCAAAGGACTTGCGCGTGCTGCGGAAAATCAGCCACCGCTGCACAAAGAAATTAATCAGCGTTGCCGTGCCCTGGGCAATGACGAAAGCCACCGCCAGCGCCCAGGACGAAGGCCAGTCCAGCGTGTGGTCAAAGAAGGGAAAGGCCCAGCGATACAACAAAATGTTGATCGCATAGGTCATGGCGTAGGTGGCAAAGACCGCAACAAAGCGGCGCTTCGAGGCCCGCGCGTTGAAGGTCCACCGTCGATTCAACAAGTAAGCCACCAAAGTACCGACGGCAAAACCGACGGTCCGCGAGGCCACATCGCCGAACACGGCTAAACCAATTTGAAAAAGCCAGGTCAGGGAGACGTCGATAAGCGCGGCAATGGCCCCCGTGATCGCAAATTTCGTGCCCTGCGCCTGCAGGGAGTTCGACCGTGAGAGGCGTTCGGCCATGGTTACTTTCCTTTGAAGATGAAGGCGCGCTGAATGGCGAAGTTAGTCACCGTGGCCACGCCCTGCGCGATGACGAAGGCGATGGTGTCTTTGAGCGCTCCTTCAAAGCCCATGCTGATCAGCGGGGCGTTAAGCACCCAGTACAGGAAGTTTTGCACGGCGAAGGTGGACAAATACAGCAATCCCACGGCACCGGCTGTACGACCAGAAACTTGAGCCCCGAAAGTCCACCGGGCATTCGCCAGATAGGCGGCGATGGTGCCGAAAACCCAGCCAATCGCCTTCGCCAGGGAACGGTGTAGGCCTAGGTACGTCAGAAAGAGGGTAAGGCCATAGTCGATGGCCGCGGTGAAAACACCAACGGACACAAAGCGCACGAGCTGGGTCTTCATGCTAGAAGTAGGTTCAGTCACGGCGAAATACTCTACCCGCGGACAAGGGCGCGGTAAATGTCCAGGCGGTCTACGGGCGCGACGGCGTCTTCGCCATAGGCGCCGAGAGACGAAAGCACCTTCAGCGAAGCCGAGCACAGCTCCCGAATTTCCGGGCCGCGCAGCTCCTCACCATCATCATCGACCCACCCCAGCGCAGCCATGGCGGTTTCCGCTACGGAATCGGTCAATTCGCGCCCGCCCATGCAGGACAGCGCTAGAGCCATGGACCAGAAAGCATCTTTGCCCTCGTTCGTCACCTCACGCGGCAAGGTCCGCAGCTGGCGGTACGCGTCACTATCAATGGTGACGTCGCGGTTGAGGTCTAGAGCTTGGAGGAGGGGGACGAAATCATAGAGCCGGGTCCGCTCAATCAGCGCGTGGACGGGGCTAACCACGAGGTTCAAAACCTCATCAATGGTTTCCTGGCCCGTAAGCTCCGCATTCACAGCGGTGAGATCGAAAGGTGTCTGGAAGGAACCAGAACCACCGACGCACAGGGCCGCCGGCGTTCCGCTATCGCGCGGATAGGTTTCGACCACGACGATTTCGAAGTCCCACAGACCCCAGGCGTAATCAACCTGCTGGCCTTCGCGGCTCAAAAACTCGCGCACGGTGTGACTTGGGTCGATACGCTGGCCACGGGCTTCGGTGTGTTCAAAGAAGTGCCATGGGGGATCCTCGTGTGGCAGCCCGAAGCAGATTTCAAGAATATGGTGAAGTTCTTCCAGCGTGAGCGCATCAGAGAAACCGATCTGACGGTGCACCTCTGCATCCGCGCGGACGTTGGATACCTGACACAGCAGGGTTCGAGCAGAATCACCACGATTGGCGCGGACCTGCGCCAAATCTGTGACCTTTGAGCTCATGTGCCCCACCATACGCATTTTTAGTTGCGGGCGGTGAGCTCGCGCGCTTCGAGCTCGCTGAGCATGAAGACGATGGCAGCACTGATTCCACCCCACACAGTCCACGGCTTTTCCACGCCGCGGCGGCGAATAAATCGGACCACGCTGTGCTCAGTCTTTATTGTGAGCCATCCGCCAAGCAGCAGAATGCCGAAGGCAACCGGGATGGCCCACGCGGGGACATCGGGAGTCTCCGGCTCCGGCTGGCCCTCGTGGCTCTCGGCGTTAGTAATGACCACGAGCGCGCCGAAACCTAAGAAGGACAGGACATAGGCGAAAACGAGCGCAGTCCTATTCTTGATCCAATCAGGGAACGCGGTCATGATGCCCACAGCCGCGGCTTGGGTGATGCGTCCGGCGAGGGTGTCATCCAGCGCATAATTATCTTGCTTGGGAGAGGTCATACCGCCCCACCTTAGGCGGGCGGTAGGCTACCGTGCATGTACTCCTCTAAAAAAGAGCACCTCACCCCGGCACAGCGAGCAGCGCAAGATGAGCGCGCCGAGGAAGACAAGCGTCACGGTCACTTTCTGGCGACGGAACACACCTCGCTGCCGCTTAATGGTTTTATGACGCGGCTCATCGCCGAGGAACTGCCCATCCTCGATTCCACGTCGCGCGGCCGCGTCTATGAGATCCTGCGCGCCTATGAAGGCCCAGAAATTAGCTCCCAAGAAGAACTGCCGGAAGAAATCCGCGAGATCATGGATCTTTACTAATTCCGAACTAAACCCACACAACCGGACAGCACAAATGTTCCGTTTGCTTGGCTTTTGTACCTAATCTCACGTTTTCACTGCCGCCACAGGCACGACCGCCTAGGTAGTGTAGGAAACCGACCCATCACATCGAATCAAAGAGTAAGAGATGGAACTGCATACTACTGAGAAGTCCCTCCACGGTTGGGGCCGCACGGCGGCGACAACCGCCCACGTTTTGTCCACCCCAGACGTCGACGTCATCAAGACGGCTGTCGCCCAGGTGGCTGAGGACAATGCTGATAAGCCTTCCCACCTGCGCCGTGGCGTCATCGCCCGCGGTATGGGCCGCTCCTATGGCGACCCCGCGCAGAACGCCGGTGGCCTCGTCATTGACATGCAACCCCTCAACAAGATCCACTCCATCGATCCGGAGTCCGGCATTGTCGACGTCGACGGCGGCGTCACCCTGGACCAGCTCATGAAGGCCGCCCTGCCCTACGGCCTGTGGGTTCCTGTCCTTCCAGGCACCCGCCAGGTCACCATCGGCGGCGCTATTGGCCCGGACATCCACGGCAAGAACCACCACTCCGCCGGTTCTTTCGGTGACCACGTCACCTCCATGGAACTGCTCGTGGCAGACGGCCGAGTCCTCCATCTGACCCCGGAAGGTGAAAACAGCGATCTTTTCTGGGCTACCGTCGGCGGCATGGGCCTGACCGGCATCATCCTGCGCGCCAAGATCAAGATGACCAAGACGGAAACTGCCTACTTCATCGCGGATACCGACCGCACGGATAACCTCGATGAAACCGTGGCTTTCCACTCCGATGGCTCGGAGCACAACTACACGTACTCCTCCGCGTGGTTCGACGTCATTTCCCCGGAACCAAAGCTGGGCCGCTCCACTATTTCCCGCGGCTCCCTGGCAACCCTGGAGCAGCTCGAGGAGCTTGCCCCGAAGCTGGCGAAAGACCCGCTGAAGTTCAATGCCCCACAGCTGATGACGGTTCCGGATATCTTCCCGAACTTCACCATGAACAAGCTTTCCCTCATGGCTATCGGTGAGGCCTACTACCTCATGGGCGCCCCGGCGCGCAACCAGGTCAAGAACCTCACGCAGTTCTACCAGCCGCTGGATCTCATCGGCGAGTGGAACCGTGGCTACGGTTCCAATGGCTTCCTGCAGTACCAGTTCGTGGTGCCGACCGACGCCGTCGAGCCCTTCAAGGAGATCATCCGGGACATGCAGCGCTCCGGCCACTACTCCGCGCTCAACGTGTTCAAGCTCTTCGGCCCGGGTAACAAGGCCCCGCTGTCCTACCCGATGCCGGGCTGGAATGTCTGCGTGGACTTCCCCATCAAGCCGGGCCTGGGCGCTTTCCTCGATGATCTGGATAAGCGCGTCATGGAATTCGGTGGCCGCCTCTACCTGGCCAAGGAGTCCCGCACCTCAGCGGAGAACTTCCACAAGATGTACCCGGGCCTCGAGGGCTGGCTCAAGACTCGCAACGACATCGACCCGACCGGCGTCTTCGCCTCCGATATGTCCCGCCGCCTCGAGCTGCACTAGAAAGGAATCACCTCATGCTGAATGCAGTAGGCCAAGCACAACACATCCTCCTTCTCGGCGGCACCTCCGAGATCGGCCTCGGCATCGTCGAGGAATTCCTCGAGCGCGGCCCGGCCAAGGTCACCCTGGCGGCTCGTGCGGACTCCCCGCGTATCGCGGATGCTCGCGCAACCATCGAGTCCCGCGGTGGCGACGTCGAGGTCATCGACTTCGACGCGACTGATTTCGAGGGCCACGGAGACGTCGTCAACCGCGCCTTTGAGCGCGGCGATGTCGACGTCGCCATCATCGCCTTCGGCACCCTCGGTGACCAGGAGGAACTGTGGCAGGACCAGGCCAAGGCAGTTGCCTCGGCCCAGACTAACTTCACCGCACCGGTTTCCCTCGGTGTCTTACTCGGCCAGAAGTTCCAGCAGCAGGGCCACGGCACCATCGTGGCGTTGTCTTCCGTCGCCGGCATGCGCGTACGCCGCTCCAACTTTGTTTACGGCGCCTCCAAGGCCGGTGTCGACGGCTTCTTCATCAACCTCGGTGAGGCCCTGCGCGGCTCCGGCGCCAAGGTGCTCGTGGTTCGCCCAGGCCAGGTGCGCACCAAGATGTCGGCGGAAGCCGGCGAGGCTCCCCTGACCGTCAACGTCTCCGACGTGGCTAAGGCCACCGTCAAGGCGGTGCTGGATGGCAAGCAGTCCATCTTCGTGCACCCGCTGTTTGAGTACGTGTCCTTGGGATTCAAGTTCATCCCACAGGCGATATTCCGGAAGCTGCCTTTCTAAAGTTCCGCTATGTCCACGGCGTGTGGGAAACTACTTACATGACTGAGTCTCCCGCCACGTCGTCTATCTCCCCCACCGTGGAATATAACGTCGACCGCTTGACGCGTCGCGCCAGCCTCGTGGGTATTGCCGCCGCCGCTGTAGGTGGCGGCCTTGTTACGCTCATTGGTTTCTTCGCTTTCAAAACGGTCTCCCTCCCGGCGTTCAGTACGTCGATGGTGACCCGTGCGTTGAGCACGGCGGGAACTGCGCTCACCGTTCTCTTGGTGGGTGCTCTGTGCGCGTGGTGGATTATTACGCCGCGCCCCCGCTGGCGGACGTGGCTCACCACCGCTGTGTGTTATATCTCCCCAGCGCTGCTCACACTGACCAGTATCGGCTTGCCCCTTTCGGCTTCCCGCCTGTGGCTCGACGGCGTCCAAGTCGACCAGGTATTCCGTACCCAATTCCTCACCCGCGCCACAGAGGCCAGCTCTTATGCGGACATGAACTACGAGGGCCTGCCTACCTTCTACCCGTTGGGCTGGTTCTGGATGGGCGGGCGGCTCGCGAACCTTCTCAACATGCCGGGCTGGGAGGTTTATCAACCGTGGAGCCTTATCTCCCTGGCCGTGGCCGGGTGCATCCTGGTTCCGGTGTGGCAAAGGCTCAGCGGTTCGCTGCCAGTTGCCACCGCCATTGCGTTGACCACCATGGCGGTGACCCTGACCATTGGCGCTGAGGAGCCCTATTCCGCCGTCATCGCCATGGGCGTCCCGGCAGTGGCCGTCCTGTGCTCCCACGCTTTCTACAGGGCTTCCTGGTTCTCTACTGCCGCAATCGCTATCTACCTGGGAGTTTCTGCCTGCTTCTACACGCTCTACACGGGTGCAGTGGCGCTCACCATCGTCAGCCTCATTGCACTGGTCACCGGCGTCGCTGAGCGCACATGGGTACCCCTCGTGCACTTGGTCACCATCGCGGCCGGTTCCCTGGCCATCGCTGCGATCGCCTGGGCGCCCTACCTCTACGGGGTCCTGCACGCCACTGCCCCGCTAGAGTCCACCGCGCAGCATTACCTGCCGGAAGAAGGCACCCAAATCCCGGCGCCTTTCCTCTCGTTGTCCGTCATTGGCATCCTCAGCCTGATCGGCTTGATTTACCTCGTCATGCGCATCGACGAGCCCGAAATCCGCGCTCTGAGCACCGCTCTTGTCGGCACCTACCTGTGGACCTTGGCCTCCATGGTCATGACCCTCGCCGGCAGCACGCTGCTGGGCTTCCGCCTAGAGCTGATCGTCGTGGTGCTTTTCGCTACGGCCGGCATCCTCGCGCTGGCCGACATCCGCCTCATGGGCCTGCCCACGCTCTACCCGGAAGGCTTCAGCGAGGTCACCAGCAAGCGCGTGACCCTAGCCTTTGCCATCCTCATGGGGCTTGGCGGTGTTTACTATGCCCAGCAGATCCCAGCAACGAACGTGACCGCCTTGGACCATGCCTATACCGATACCGACGGCTACGGGGAACGCGCGGACCGCTACACCAGCGATTCTTCCGCCAACTACGGCGAGATCCGCGAGTTCATCGATGCCCAGGGCTACGAGGCCAATGACACGGTTGTCCTGACCGATGAGAAGCTCTTCATGGCCTATAACCCCTACTACGGATTCAACGCCTTCACCAGTAATTACGCCAACCCGCTGGGAGAGTTCAGCACCCGCAACCTGCAGATCGAGGAGTGGGCTTCCAAATCCTGGGAACAGACTCCGGAAGAGTTTGCGAAGTCGCTTCAGTCCGCACCGTGGCGCGGGCCGGACGTCCTCATCTTCCGCGGAGACATCAAAAAACCCGGCGATGGTTACAAGACGCACTTGGCGGAAGACATCTACCCCAACCAGCCCAACGTGCGCTACCGCGCGGTGTTCTTCAACCCAGAGGTCTTTGAGGAAGGTTGGAACACGCAACAAATCGGCCCCTTCGTCGTGGCGGCGCGATCTTAAGAAGCCAAGGCGGTGACGTAGACTGATCGCCGTGTCAGATCGGAAAACCTCTTCATTACGTGCACCGCAGTCCCTGCGACTCACCGCCATCATCGCTGGATTCATTGGTTTCCTGTGCTTCGTGGCGACGCCGCTACTGCCGGTGAACCAGACCCAATCCTCCTTCGATTGGCCCCAGCAGGGCTCCCTGCAGTCCATCAACGCCCCGCTCATCTCGGTGGCGCCGGAAGAAATTGATGCAGAGATCCCCCTGGAAGCCGTCGACAAGCTGCGCGACGGCCAGGACCTGCTCTACGGCACCGTGCCCCCGGAGTCCAAGAAGGCCTCCAACCGCGGTATGTTTGTCCGCGCCGGCGAGGGTGGCCTCTCGGTAACCAGCCTCGATGAGGTCATTTTCTCGCTCACAGCTGAGCAGGTGGCACAGCTACCAGAGGACGCCACCCTCAGCATCGCCTCCACGGAGGACGGGACCACCGTCTCCGTGGGCAAGCACAAGAAGACCACCGAGGAGGATCTGCGCCCGCAGGTCACCGGCGTCTACACCGAGATTGATGACACTCCGGAGAACCTCGCAGAGCTTGGCGACGACCTCCGCATCCACGTAGAGATCAACTCTCGGTTTACCTCCTCCCCGACACCGCTCAAGCTCATCGCCATGTGGCTGGGCCTGGCCATGGTGGTCATCAGCCTGGTCTGCCTGTGGCGGATTGACCGCCTCGATGGCAAACGCCTTGGCTTCATGCCCGAAACCTGGAAGCAGATCCGCCCGCTCGATGGCGTCGTGGCAGCTGTACTCGGCTGGTGGTACGTCTTCGGCGCCAATACCTCCGATGATGGCTTCATCCTCACCATGGGCCGCGTTTCCGATCACGCGACCTACATGGCGAACTACTACCGCTGGTACGGCGTCCCCGAGGCCCCGTTCGGCGCGCCGTACTACGACCTCGTGGCATGGCTGGCACAGTTCTCCAGCGCCTCCATCATCGTGCGCCTGCCCTCGCTCATCTCGGCGCTCATCATCTGGTTTGTTTTGTCGCGCGAGATGCTCCCGCGCTTCGGTACCCGCGTGAACGAGCGCCGCCTCGCGCACTGGACGGCCGCGTTCATGTTCCTAGCTTTCTGGCTGCCCTATAACAACGGCGTACGCCCAGAGCCCATCGTGGCCCTCGGTGTCATGTTGACGTGGGCTTCCTTCGAGCGCGCCATCTCCACCCAGCGCCTTCTGCCGGCAGCGGTGGGCACCATCATCGCCACCATCACCCTAGCCGCTGGCCCCACCGGCCTGACCGCGGTGGGCATCTTCCTGGTCTGCCTGCCCGCGCTGTTCCGCATCATGGGCACGCGCGCCCCCGAAGTCACCTGGCCGGCACTCATCGCCCCGTTCCTTGCCTGCGGCACTGCCGTCATGGTCGCCGCCTTCGGGGACCAAACATTAGCGTCAGTCATCGAATCGACGCGCGTGCGCTCCGCGGTCGGCCCGTCCCTGCCGTGGTACTCCGAGTTCGTGCGCTACTCCACGCTCTTCGAGCCCTCCGTGGATGGCTCCCTGACGCGCCGTTTCGCCATGTTCACCATGCTTTTCTGCCTGGCGCTCATCATCTACGCCTTCATCAAGAACCACCGCGTCGTCGGTGCGGAGGCAGATCCCACCAAACGCCTGCTGGCCATCATGGCGCTCTCGGCTTTCTTCCTCATGTTCACGCCGACGAAGTGGACGCACCACTTCGGTATCTACGCCGGTATCGCCGGCGTCATCGCCGCGCTCGGCTCGGTGGTCCTGTCCCAGATCGCCATGCGCTCCCCGCGCGCCCGGACCTTCTCCGTCGCCGCAGTGATTTTCCTCCTCGCCATCTCCCTAGGTGGCTGGAACGCTTGGTGGTACGTGTCTTCCTTCGGCATCCCGTGGTGGGACCGCACGGTGCAGTTCAAGGCCATCGAGGCCAACACCGTGGTGCTCGCGATCGCCATGGTGGTCCTAGCGATTGGCCTCTATCAGTCCCTGGTTCACAGCTATCGCAAGAACAAGGCTGAGGCCGACGGCACCCTCGAGGAATTCGAGGC
The DNA here is from genome assembly GCF_030215295.1 of Corynebacterium sp. UMB6689. Lineage (NCBI taxonomy): Bacteria > Bacillati > Actinomycetota > Actinomycetes > Mycobacteriales > Corynebacteriaceae > Corynebacterium > Corynebacterium sp. UMB6689. Next base: position 41,908 of record NZ_JASOLS010000011.1, read on the forward strand.
CGCCAACGCCGCCAAGGTTTCTCGCTGGGCAGGCGCCATGTCCGCACCGATTGCGGTGGCCTGCATCCTCATCGTGGCCTTCTCCTGCGCCTCCTTTGCCAAGGGCTACGTGGCCCAGGCGGATTCCTACTCCGTGGGCAAGGGCAACCTGGCGTCCCTGCGCGGCGATGTCTGCTCGCTGGCGGATGCCACCATGGTGGAAACCAACACCAACGAGGCTTTCCTCACTCCGGTCGACGGCGACCTCAAGGATTCGCTGGTTGACGAAGACGAGGATAACTTCGGTTTCGGCCCCAACATGATCAAGGAAGATATTGAGCCGGAGAACCTCAACTCGGCGTCGGTAGGCGCCATTGCCAACACCACCGGTGATGACTCGGCTGCTTCCAATGAGGAAACCACCGAAACAACCGAAGTCACCGATTCTTCCGCCGGTGGCGTGCGCGGAACGCTAGGCGTCAACGGCTCCGAGATGCACCTGCCCTTCAACCTGGATTACACAAAGGTCCCGGTCATGGGTTCCTACGATGAGTCGCAGCGCTCCACCGCCACCATCACCACCCAGTGGTACAACTTGCCGGAACCAGGAGAAAACACCCCTGTCCTCGCGGTCTCTGCTGCCGGCAAGATTTACCACCACGACGTCAACGGTGTAGAGCAGGAAGGCACCGAGCTCACCTTGGAGTACGGCACCCTCAAGAACGGCAAGGTCACCAACAAGGGTGAGGCCGAGCTTTCCGACGTCGGCGCGACCCCCAAATGGCGCAACCTCCGCATTGCTCTAGACGAGCTCCCGGAAGAGGCCAACGTTGTACGCCTCGTTGCGGTAGATGATTCCACCGATGAAGACGATTGGATGGCGTTTACCCCACCGCGCGTACCGGAGCTGGCCACCATCAACTCCCAGTTCGATTCCTCCACCCCGGCACTCCTTGACTGGTCCGTCGCACTGCAGTTCCCCTGCCAGCGCACCTTCGACCACTACGCCGGTGTGACGGAGATTCCGGAGTTCCGCATTCTTCCCGACGCCGCCGCGCAAACCTCCCTCACAGACTTCCAGTCCTTCTCCGGTGGTGGCGCGCTGGCAACCGCAGAGGCAGTGAACTACTCCTATGAGATCCCGAGCTACCTCAACAACGATTGGGCACGCGACTGGGGCGCCATTGAGAAGTACGAGCTGCGTACCAACTCCCGGGGCGAGGAACCGCTGAAGGCGGATATCGACCAGGAAGTCATCCAGCGCTCTGGCTTGTGGAAGAACTCCGAGATGAAGATTCGCCCGGAGGGCGAGCAGTAGCCCTACAGGAACTCGGCCGAATCTTTAATGCGCTGCCGCGCCACGGCCGGGGTGGAAATGCGGTGCATAGACACGTAGTCCGCGGTCTGTGCACCGGGAATCTCCACGCATTCCGCAATCTCATCCTGCGTTGCGGTCTGGACCAAGATGTCAGAATAGGCTGCTGCCAGCGCCGCCTCGTCGAGGACGTACTCACCGCGGATGTCCTCCGGGAGCTTGGCCAGCGCGCCGAAGTCAGGGAAGGTGAGGAGGAGGGCGTCGGCAGGCACCAGCGCTGCGAGCGCCCCACCCGAGGAATAGCCCCACACCGTCACGCGCTCGGCACCGTGTTCGCGGGCATAATCGACGGCCGCCTGAACCGACTGAGCCATCTCCGCCACAGTGTGCTCGGGTGCCAACGGATAGTCGACATCAATGATGGTGGTTCCGGACAGCTGTGCTGCAGCAGCCACTTCGGGCCGCCACTGCATCTCTAGCGCCTTGCCGTCACCACGCCACCATCCGCCAGAGTGCAACGACACCGCCCAACGACCATTCTGCTCTGAAGGAACAAAGATCGCTCCCACCTCAGAGTCTTCAACACGTACCCCCTCCGTGAAGGCAGTACCAGGCAGCGAGTGATCCACTGCGGAACCCAGCACCATCATGGAGGCCTGCACGATGCGGTCCGGCAGCAACGCACAGTAGCGGTCCGCCTCCGGCGAACCTCCACCGGCCCACGGCGGGCGGAAGTCCGGCAGCGGGTAGTGCACCTCCATGTAGGAGGAAAGCTGCTCGAGCTGTTGTTCCGGACTTAGTTGGCGATCAGTACCACCGATATTCCACTCACTCATGGCCCCCAAGGGTACTACCAGATGGTGACGCGCTCCTCCGGTGCTAGACCACCCTCGACGTCAAAAGCCTCGTAGAATTCATCGATGTTTTCGGCGATGATGTTGCAACGGAACTCCGCCGGCGAGTGCGGATCAATGGCCAGGTACTGCGTGGCCATCTCCGGGCGGATGGCAGTGCGCCACACGCGCGCCCACGCCAGGAAGAAACGCTGCAGACCGGTGTACTCGTGTTCTGCCAATTCCGGCTCAGCGCCCTCAGCCTCAAAGGGCGTGACCTGGCCATTGATGTCCAGGCCCTTGTCGGCGCAGTAGTTCTTGTAGGCCACCACGGCGATTCCCAATCCGCCCAGGTCACCGATGTTCTCACCCAGGGTGAAGCTGCCGTTGACGCCTGCGGAATCGGTGCCTTCCAGCACCTTCGGTACCTGCCCTTGGAACTGGTCCACCAGTTTCGCGGTCAGCTTCTCGAAGGCCGCACGGTCCTCCTCCGTCCACCAGGAGTTGAGGTTGCCCTGGCCGTCATACTGCGAGCCCTGGTCATCAAAGCCGTGGCCGATCTCATGACCAATCACCGCACCGATAGCGCCGAAGTTCTCCGCCGCGTCCGCCTCAGGGTTGTAGAAGGGCGGGCGCAGAATCGCTGCCGGGAAGGTGATGTCATTGACCACTGGATTATAAAAAGCATTGACCGTCTGCGGGGTTGCGAACCATTCATCGCGGTCCGCCGGCTTGCCAATCTTGGCCAATTCATAATCGTGATTCCACGCGTTACCCGCGCGCACATTGGCCACCAAGTCCGCACCCTTCGGAGAAAACTCCAGGTCAGAATAGTCACGCCAGGTATCTGGATAGCCAATCTTGGCCTTGAACTGGGAGAGCTTCTCCAGCGCGCGTTCACGAGTAGCCGGAGTCATCCACTCCAGCTGCGAAATCCTCTCGCGGTAAGCGGCGGTAAGGTACTCCACCAGCTCATCCATCTCGGACTTCGAGGAGGGCGGGAAGTGCTTGTCCACGAAGACCTTGCCAATCTCCTGTCCCACCATGTTTTCCGCCAAGCCCACGGCGCGCTTCCAGCGGTCACGCTGCTCCGTGGCACCGGAAAGCTTGGTTCCGTAGAACTCGAAGTTCTTCTTACCGATCTCCTCGGAGAGGTAAGGCGCGCGCGATAGCAGAATGTGCCACGTTGCCCACAGCTGCCAATCCGCCATACGGCCGGCGGTGAACAGGCCCTCGAGGTGCTCGAAATAAGACGGCATCATAGCTACCGCACGGTGCTCGGGCAGTCCCCCGCCCTGCAGGATGGCGCGGCTGATGCTGGGCAGCTTGGCGACGTCCACCGGGTTATACGTCTTCACCGCATCACGCGAGGCCACCACATCCCAGTGGCCGGCCGCGATTTCTTTCTCTAGGTTTACGATACGCGTCGCGGCCGTCTCCGCGCCCAGTCCGAAGAGGCGGGCGGGATCTAAGAATCCCAGCATCGCCGCAACGTGCTTCTCGTAGTCAGCGAGCGTCTGCGCGTGGGCTTCCTCGCGGTAATATGCCTCATCCGGCAGACCTAAACCGGACTGAATAATGTAGGCCACCGCCTCCTCGGTGCCGGAGTCCTTTTCCACCCAGAAGGTAACCGGGGCGCCAACGCCCTCGCGCTCCAGCACACCCAGGTTGTGGGCCAGCTCCTCCGGGTCCGCCGCCACCAGCTTGTCGAGGTCCTCGTCAAGCGGCGTCGTTCCCGCAGCATTGACTCCTTCTACATCCATGTGGGAGGAATACACGATCCCTGGGCGGCCCGTGTCTTCCTTAACGATGTCGTGGACGAGTTCCTCGGCTTCGTCGCGAAGCGCGTGAAAAGTGCCGTCGACGCCACGGTCATCGGGGATAACGTGGGACTCAATCCAGGGGCCATTAACAAATTGATACAGATCCTTCATGCACTTCACTCTATGTCAGAAGCACGCGTTAGTGTGGTGTGCATGACTTCTTATCGTTTCCCGCCAGCGAAGATGACGGGGCCGTTTTTCGCTGTGCTGGGAGTGACTCTCCTCGTGCTGGGCACGCCCGCCATCCTCAGCTTGGCACTGCCGGAACACGAGCCGGAAACAGAGCCAGTCGTCCTCGATGATCCGGAGTGGCATCAGCCCATCGACGGCGTCGAGTGCAGCGTTAACTACGATTCCGTGGCCAACCAGGCGTGGGACTGCGGCGACACCTTGGTCGAGGCCTATCTCACCTCTGATGTCGACGATGATGAGCTAGCCCTGCGCCGCGCCGTTCGCGCGACCACCTTCGGGTCGATGCCGAAGGAAAAAGTAGAAAACCAAGACGGCATCCTCGTCCTGCGAACGTATACGTACATCCCGGTCGTTGCCTTCAGCGTGGCCAAGGGAAACCTCAACTACGAGCTCGTCTTCTCGGATGGAAACCCAGAGGAATTCGCCGATCAATTTATGGAGGCCTTCAAGTGAGCAAGATCTTCCGCGTAACCCTGTGGGTCTTCATTGGCGTCTGCCTACCCGCCGCTCTTATCAATCTGTTGGGCTCCTTTCTCGTTGCCCCGCTCCCAGGCCTGATAAGCCTGCTGATCGGACTAGCCTTCCTAGCACTAGGCCTATACCTGTGGCGCCTCAGCCCGATGTGGGCCGCACCGGCCAAGGGCTGGGCCACTGCCAGCGTGCTGTGGGGAGGCGGCACCGCGGTATCTTTAGCGCTCCTCTCCGCACTGCCGTTCACCTCCCTCACCAAAGGTGTGGGCTGGGAAGAATCCATGATGTCCTGGTCCGGTGCTTATCCGGAGGAATTCGCTAAGGCCCTCGGCGTGGTCTTCATTCTCCTCAGCTTCCGCCAGCTCAACCGGCCCTGGCACGGCTTCATCGTCGGCGCACTCGTGGGCTGGGCTTTCGATGTTTTCGAGAACATCCTCTACGCCTCTCTCGGCGCCGTAATGCACCCGACGTCGGATTGGATTGGCATGCTGCAGATGTGGGGACTGCGCCTTGTGGCGGGACCAGGTCTGCACATGTCACTGACAGCCATTGCGGGCTTCGGCATCGGCTGGGCCATTTACGCTGCCCATAAAACTTGGTGGTGGCGTCTCGGCGTCGGCGTGGGCGCGCTTTTTGTTTCCTTTTGTCTCCACTTCGCGTGGAACTACATGTGGGAAGAAACCTGGCAGCTGATCACGCAGTATATCGTCGTCGCGCTCATCCTCTACCCCACCGTCATCGCCCTGGGGATTCGAGCCCACCGTCTAGCTAAGGCGGACGATACCTACTCGCATTCGCCCGGCCTCGCCAGCCTGCGGTGAACTAGTCGAACTGCCCCTGCAGCTCTGATGTCGCGCCCGAAGGATACTTTCTTTACTTCCGACAACGGCTACGCTTAGCATGCCTGCGATGAGCTCGGCACCGCCCGTTTTAGTTCCGCACATGCTCTATCGCGCGCGTCCTGTAGAGGCGTCGGCAAGCCTGGCGCCTGTGGTGCAACCTCCACCGCTCCCAGCACATCCCCCGTGAGATCCGCGGGAGATCCATAAGTATTAGCCGCCACGCTATACCCAGGGCCGAAAGAGGCACTAGCGTGAACCTGACGGTTGTCCGACCATCCAAATTTCGTTCCAATGATGCCCGGGATGCGTGCGGTGCCAAAGTCCTGGCGGTAACCGTCGGATGCCGCAGGCGCTACCGCCGCCATACCCTTCATGAGCGGCGCGGCAGCCGGATCGCCAGATATCGCCCCTATGAAGCGAGTGAGATCCTCCGTCGACGTCGTGGTATTTCCCCAGTAGCCATTGTGGTGAGTCTCTCCTAACCGATACTCCCCGATGATAGAGGGAATGGCCTGTGGATACTTCCGCTCCAAGTCACTGGCGGTGCCGTCCTCAGAAAAACGAATCATGTTCTCCACCCGCGCCTTATCCTCGAATGCGCCATATTTCAGCACCCACATACCGAGATACAGCTTCGCCAGGGAAAGCGCGGGGCGGGACTCGTGGCTATTCCCAGTGGAAACTGAATTTCCATCGGCATAACGCACGGTCATCTGGGTGCGTGGTGGGACTTTTCCAGGATCGAAAGTCAGAGCCTGGGCAGAAGGCGCGGTGACGGCCGCCAGGGCAAGACCGACAATGAAGGAACGAGACTTAAACACTTGTATAGATTAACTCAAGTCACAGCTTTAACAGCTCTGATTGGAGATTTGGCACCCTAAACCCCCACTGGAAATCTCGAATGTTCGTTTTATCTGGCGCTTACCCCACGACTTGTGTGGAGCACCAGTTTTCTCATTTACCCCTCTAATCACAACTTCTTTCCGCAGTATGGACTTCTCCAGAGATACCGAATAAGCTCTTATTTCGAAAGGGATTTCGAACGGTGGGGGTTCGTCCCGTCGCATTAACTCAGTCAAAAGAGGGGGTTGAAGTGTCTTCCACTTCAGACGTTGTTGTTCCCTATTTTTCTCATTCCAATCCGAACGACCCAGTATGTATGAAAGGCAAGGACATACGCCAAGCAGACTACGAGTTCTGGTCTAGCGTCCTTCCCGCCTTGGACGAAGATTCAGACACAGCGTGTATGCGCCTTGGGTTAAAGACCGGCAAAACGGCCGGGGCAGTTGCTCGCATAGTCATGGGGATTTACCGCCTTAGAGAACTCCCCCAGCTCAAGGCCCTACAAGATGCTTATTATTTGCTGGACCTACCTGCCTTGATTGCCATTGACCAGGTCATGGCTAAGCTGGGCCAGCCTTCCCCAGAGGTAGTGGCTGCCATCGATACTTCGTTGGCCCGTTGGTTTACTCCTACGAAGCCCAATCAGGCGTTTCCCAGCACTTCGCAGATTCGCCGCCGCATGCGTGATCTCGTCAAGGTTCATGATGACTCCATCGCGGTGGAAGATACGCGCCCGAAGAACCGGTATTCCATACTCACCCGCGCCCAGCGCGCCACCATCGAACTAGAGGTTGACAGCAGCATCGGGGTCATTATTCATGAGGCTATTAAGGCAGCGGCGGAAAAGTATGAAGTTTCTATGGCCGAGGCACTCATCCTCCTCATCACTGGGAAGGTAGAGCCAGAGGCTGCCCGAGTAGTACTCCACACTTATCAAGCTAATGACGTCGAGGATGCACCAGTATATGTAGAAGGCCATGGCTGGCAGGTGGGCAATATCCCCGCACAGGCCGTAACAAAAAGGGATTTAAGCACCAAGCCAGAGGCCTCCAAAAGCTACGGACCAAACACGATGGTGCGCAAATATGTTGAGGGCCGCGATGGCACCTGCCGTGCAGCTGGCTGCGGAATGCCTGCGTGGCTATGCCAGTTGGACCACCGTATTAACTACGCCGATGGCGGACCAACGCACCCGGACAACATGGTCGCGTTATGCCAGCATCACCACAACATGAAGACCGACGGACGGGCCTTTTATATTTTGGACCCGGATACCGGGGATGTGGTCTGGCTTTTTGAGGATGGAACGTGGGCAATCACCGAACCTTCCGGACCACTAGCCCCTAAGAACAAACGCTGGGCGCGAAGTGTGGCACAAGATATTGAGGGCTTCCGTGCCCGGAAACACCGTGAGGCTCAAGAACTTAAAGCTGAGCTAGACAAAGAACAACAAGAGGCCGCACACCACGCACCTACAGAAAAGGCAGAGAACAAGGAACCTGAAGGCGGTGAGGAAATCCCCTTCTAAGAAAGGTCCGTCGTTTAAAACGACGCAGTAGCCACCCCCTTACCAAGAATGGCGATTCTCAAAGCGGATCTTAATAGGCGCTGCCTCCCAGATCCGTTGCATCCAGCCCACACTCAGAAAGGACCACGCGGTCGCCGCGGTGCGGGATGCCTTCTTCATCCCAATGGGCTTGGGCGGCCGAGGTGTGGGCGCGGCCAGTGCTGTTGACCACCCGCCACCAGGGCAGATCTGCGCTTTTCGACATCACCCAGCCCACATATCGCGCGCCGACCCCCACCACTTTGGCGATCTCTCCGTAGGTGGAGACATTGCCAGCTGGAATGCGGAGAACGACCTCCGTAACCCTAGAGCTCGATGGGTTCTTCGGGGGCATCCTCAACCTCACACAAGGTAAGCGCCGCACCTGTGCAATCCTCGATCAGACACAGACGGCCGAATGGGGAATCGTGGGGCTCACGAATGATCTTTCCGCCGTTATCAATTACAGCCTTAGCTGCCTGGTCAATGTCCCGCACGCCCAGGTAGGTTTGCCAGAAACTCGGCAAGCCCTCCGCGTGCCAAAATCCGGCGAAGGCAGCGCCTTCTTCCTCCGCTACTGCGTAATGCTCATCACCACGGATTTCCCAGTTGAAGAGCTCGCCATAAAAGTCCAGCGCTGAGTGGAAATTCGCCGAAACCGTCAGCTCATGCCACACCGGAGTACCCGGCTCTCCGCCGGCGACGAAGCGGTCGAGCTCCGGCTGCGTCAAACCAAACATGGCACCACTGTTGTCCAGAACAAGCGCCAACGGCGCACCTAAAGCGAGGATCTTGCCACCGAGTTGTTCTACCCGGGCGCAATCCGCCTCCAAGTCGCGGGAAAGGAAATAAGTTGCCCAGGTGTCTTGGCCTGGGACAATCTCCGCGATGGGAAGGCCCTGCAGGCGGGCAATGCCGTCTTCGAATTCCCAACCCAACACGGCCGAGTAAAACTTTTCGGAGGCCTTCACATCGGAACTAGCCAGAGTAATCCAGTAGGGCATTCCTACTTCTGCTTCAAAAGCGGGCATTAGAGGTTCCTCCACTTCTCCGGGTCAAAGTCATCATCGGCGGTGGCCTCATCGAAATAATCGTCGTCGTCTTCGACGACGCGGGCGCAGGTGTCGGAGACACAGATGACGTCGCCAAGCACCAGCGTTGCACCGCGCTGCTTAGTGACTTCCCCATTGACGGTGACCTGGCCTTGCTCGATGAGCTCTTTGGCCTCACCCCCGGTTGCGACCAAGGAGGCCAGTTTGAGGAACTGGCCGAGCTTGATGGATTCTCCCTTAATTGAGACTTCTAGCATGCTGACCAGCATACCCAGCTCAAAGCGCAAGGAGTCCCTCCGTCAGAATGATGACGCCAAGCAGGGCAAACACGACACCACTAAAGATATCGACACTGGCGGAGTTCTTCGCCATCCACTTCGACACCGCACGTGTGCACAGCGCGACGCCAACGAAGATGATGAGGCTTTCGAGGATGAGCACTGAGCCCACCGTGGCATTGGCACCAAACCCCATGCCGGGGTCGATGAAATTGGCAAAGATAGCGCCGAAGAAGATCAGCACCTTGGGGTTGGAAAGGTCGCTGACCAGGCCCATGCGGTACGCCGTGCCGAGTCTGATGATGCCATCCGGGGTGAACCCACGCGGTTGGGGATTCATAGTTGCCGGAGCACGACGCTCTTTGATGCCACCGCTAATGGCAGAAAAAGCCATCCATAGCAGATAGCTGCCGCCGGCAACCTGCAGCGCCACTAGGATTTCCGGGTGCGCCGAAATCAATGCGGTGAGCCCCGCTAGCGAAGCAACGGTCCACATCATCAAGCCGGTGGTGCTACCGATTGCGGCCCACACCGCCGCGCGCGTAGAGCGGGCGCCCAAACGAATAATCTGCACCACGTCTGGTCCCGGCGAAGCCATCGCCGCGAACCACACACCCATTAAGGCCACTATGGCGCTGAATGCCATCTAACACCCCCATACTCACATGCATTATTGCTAACACATGCCACTATAAGAGGCGTCTCACCTGCAGCGAAACAGGTAATTTAGCTTTGCGTGCGCGGCTTAATGGTCATGGTGTCAATGTTGACGTGCTCCGGCAGCGAGGCCACCCAACGCACGGCCTCAGCGATATCTTCTGCGGTGAGGTTGAGTTCGCCGTCATACACCTGTGCGGCACGCGTTTTGTCGCCCCGAAAACGATTAAGGGAAAACTCTTCCGTGGCCACACGGCCTGGGTCGAGTTCGGTGACGCGGACACCGTGCTCCTCGATACGTAATGCACGAGAAATCACGCGCACGCCATGCTTGGCGGCGTTGTAGCCGGAGCCGCCCTCGTAGACGTTCCACCCGGCAACGGATCCCATGTTGATAATGAGCCCACCCCGCAGCTTCGGCATGAGGGCTTGGATCATACGGACAGTGCCGAGGACGTTGACGTCGTACATCCACTGCCAGTCCTCTACGGTGGTCTCCACGAGAGGTTCCAAGCCCTTCGCGCCACCGGCGTTGTTGACCAAGAGGTCCACGCGGTCGAGGTGGGAGACGAACTCAGCCACGGACTCGTCCGAGGTTACGTCGAGGGCATAGGCCTCGCCGCCGATGTCCTTCGCGAGGGCCTCAAGGCGCTCTACGCGACGCGCACCGACGACGACATGCCAACCGTCGGCCGCCAACGCTCTTGCCGACGCCTCCCCGATCCCCGAGGACGCTCCTGTGACAACTGCTACCTTTTCCATGCGCCCTAGGATAGGACTTCTTCCAGCTCGGCGCAGATGTTTTCCACGATCTCGATCTTGAAGTCGGCCGGGGTAAAGGTGCCATCCTTCATGTCAGTATTGAGCGAGATATCAAGCTGAGTGCGCAGCTGCTTCATGGAGAAATTAGCCATGATGAGACGCCACGCCTCCACCGCGCGGATGCCGCCGCTAAAGCTATAGCCCACATAGGCAATCGGCTTGGCCACCCACTCAGCGCCCAAGGAATCGACGGCGTTCTTGAACGCACCCGGCACGGAGTGGTTGTACTCCGGGGTAACGAAGATATAGCCGTCGCAGGCATCAATGGCATCGGACCAAGCTTGGACATTCGGGTCCTCGTAATTTTTGTTTGCCGCCATAGGGATGACGGAAGAAGTGAGAATTGGAACGTCGAAGGCCTTGAGGTCAATGAGCTCGTAGTCAACGTCGCGACCTTGGGCCAGGTCAGTGACCCATTGGGCGATGGCCAGCCCGGCGCGGTCGTCGCGGGTAGAGCCAAGAATGATGCCGATTTTTGCCATAAATATGCCTTTCACATTTTGTTAACGTGTCAACGTTTGAGCGTACGCCGATATGCTCACGCGATCGACATTTCCGCTCAACATGTTTATTCTTTTGCCATGTCACAGGAGAACTTGGCGAATCACGGATCCATTGAGCGCATGACCAGCGGGCAGTGGTTCATGCCCAGTGTCAACGAGGAGGTCAACGCCGAGCACCAGCGCGGATTCCGGTTGGTCAAAGAACTCAACGAGCTGCACAACACCGATCGCGACCGCGCGCACGACATCCTGCGCGCGCTGCTCTCCCCCGAGTCCGAAGTACCCGGCCTCCACACGCCGCTTAACCTGGAATACGGCCGCAACGTCACGGTTGGCAAAGGGGTGTTCATCAACTTTGGTGCGACAATCCTGGCGCAAGCGCCTGTAACCCTCGGAGACCGCGTCATGATGGGGCCGAACTGTTCGCTCATCACGGTGGGCCACCCCGTCAACGATCATGAGATGCGGGCGGAGGGCTGGGAAATAGCTAAACCTATCACCATCGGTGATAACACCTGGTTTGGCGCCAACGTCACGGTCCTGCCTGGCGTCACCGTGGGCAAGAACTGCGTCGTAGGCGCAGGCTCACTGGTGACCCGCGACGTACCGGATAACTCGCTGGTCCTGGGCTCACCGGGGCGCGTGGTGCGCAAGCTGGAGGACAACGAAGATAGGTGGGAGCGCCAAGATCTCGATGTTTGATCTCAAGGCAATCGGCAAGGGACTTCCCGTCCTAGAGACCATTGATTCGCTTCCTTCAGACGGCCACGTCGTGGTCCAGGCCCCGCCCGGCACCGGTAAGACCACGCTTATTCCACCGGCATTAGCGAACCAGGTAGAGGGCAAGGTTCTCGTCACCGCACCACGCCGCGTGGCGGTGCGTGCGGCGGCAAACCGCCTTCAGGAGTTGTCAGGCCAGCGCATCGGCTATGCGGTGCGCGGTGATTCCCGCAAAGGCGCGGACGTCGAGTTTGTTACCCCAGGTGTTTTGTTACGCCGACTGTTGCGGGATCCGGAACTTGAAGGGATTTCCGCCGTGGCCATCGACGAGGTCCACGAACGCCAGCTCGATACTGACCTCGTACTCGGTATGTGCTTAGAGTTGGCGCAGCTCCGCGATGATTTTCGGGTTATTGCCATGTCCGCGACTGTCGACGCCGCCCGCTTCTCCCAGCTTATGGGGAATGCGCCGATCCATTCCACTGAGGCTGTCACGTACCCACTCGATATTTCCTATGAACCGATTCCGGGGCGCGCTGCGGGAGATCGAGACTTTTGGAAAGGCGTGGCGAGGGTTGCCGCGCGGCAGCACGAGTCCACGCTGGTCTTTGTTCCCGGCGTGCGCGAGGTCAACCTGGTGTGTGATGCACTGAGTGGCCATAACGTTTTTCCGCTCCATGGCCGCCAGACCACGCAAGAGCAGGATGCGGCGCTTTATACGCGCGAGCCGCGCATCGTGGTGGCGACGTCCATCGCGGAATCTTCGCTGACCGTGCCAGGCGTGCGCACCGTCATCGATGCCGGGCTATCCCGCGTGCCCAAGCGGGATGCGCAGCGCGGGATGAGTGGGTTGGTGACAGTGTCGACGTCGAAAAGCAGCGCCGATCAACGCGCCGGACGTGCCGGACGTGAGGCGCCGGGTACCGTCGTCCGCTGCTATTCGCAGGAGGATTACCAGCACTTTTCCCCGCACGTGATTCCAGAAATTCTCTCTGCGGACCTCACGCAGGCGGCACTGTTCATGGATAGTTGGGGCGCGGGACCGGATTTCCCCTTGCTGGATCCCCCACCGGGGCCCGCGCTTGCCGACGCCCACCGCACCCTAGATCTGCTCAACGCTGGCGAAGAGCTGGCGTTACTGCCAACGCACCCACGATGGGGCGCGGCACTGTTGAAGTACGGCGCGGGAGCAGCACAGACGATTGCCCGCCTGGATGATTCGGATCCGAAGCGGCTTGCCCGCTTGGTGCCCAACAAGGGTCCGGTGGACCCAGGCGTGGTGGTCGCTAGCGCCTTCCCGGAGTTCGTGGCTAAGCGCGTGGGCGACAAGGAGTTTTTGCTCGCCAGCGGTACGCGCGCGCGGTATTTCGAGGATGGTCACGACTGGTTGGCGGTGGCTGAGGTGTCGTTGGCGCGATCTGGAAACGCCATCATTCGTGAAGCAGTGCCCATTGCGGAAAAGGACGCACTCGACATCATCGGCGTGACCGAAGAGACGCGAGCATTTCTCGACGGTCCCAAGGTCCGTGGCATGCGCGTGCGTGCGGCAGGCTCCATCGTGTTGTCGGAAACCCCAGTGAAGGTCTCCGGTGATGAGGCGGTGGAGGCACTACGCAACTCCGGACAGGGTTTAAATCTGTTTCACTTCAGTGACAAGGCTCAAAACCTGCGGGAACGTATGCGTCATCTGCATAGGGCATACGGGAATCCGTGGCCGGACGTGGACGGCGATGATCTGAGCTGGCTGGAGCCGGAGCTGCATGAGCTGGCTGCCGGGAAGCGGCCAGACATGTACCCGGCGCTGCAGCGCTTGCTCCCCTGGCCCGAAGCTAGCCGCTTGGATGAGCTCGCGCCGGAACGGTTAGCGGTTCCGTCCGGACGTGCTGCGAGGATCGATTGGTCCGGCGAGCGTCCCGTGGTCTCCATCAAGCTGCAGGAATGCTTCGGCCTGGCTGAATCGCCCGAGTACTGCGGCCACCGCGTGCAGTTTCATCTACTGTCCCCCGCCGGTCGCCCGCTCGCCGTCACCGATGACCTAGCCAGCTTCTGGGCTGGGCCTTATGCCGGCGTGCGCGCCGACATGCGCGGGCGCTACCCCAAACACCCGTGGCCGGAAGACCCGTGGAACGCTGTGGCCACGGCGAAGACGAATTAACCCCACTGCTGCCAGGACAGGTACACGCTCATCACCACGACGAGTGCGAGAAGCGCATAGCGGATGAGCTTTGCACCACCGCCAAGCACAGTCCGTGCGCCCAGCTGCGCGCCAATGATATTTGCTGCCGCGAGAACTAAGGCGAGACCCCACACCACGTGGCCACCCACGATAAACACCACGAGCGCACCGACGTTGGTACACGTGTTGACCACTTTCGCCATCGCTGCGGAGGTGAGGAAATTCTGCGAGAAGATAGCGGTAAAGGCCATGATGAGGAACATGCCGGTGCCGGGGCCAAAGATGCCATCGTAGAAGGCGATGGCAGCGACAGCGGCTAACCCTGCCCACGTGCGCCAGCCGCCGCGGATTCCGTCTCTTTCGCCGCTGCCGAAGTCCGGGCGAAAGGCCACAAAGATGCCGACTACCACCATAAGCACAATGATGACCGGCCGCATGACGTCCTTGTCCATGAGTGCGGCTGCTGTGGCCCCGAGTCCAGAGCACACCAGCGCGATGAGTCCCATGCGGATGAGCTCGCCCTTCGGCGGGCGCACCTTCTTGACGAGTGTTACGGCAGCAGAGGCCGTTCCAGAGACCGCCGCCACCTTGTTCGTGGCCAGGGCTGTGGCGGGCGCAAGCTGGGGTGCGACCGCCAGGATGAGCGGAATGAGCACGAGCCCGCCGCCACCAATGACGGCATCGATCCATCCGGCCGCGGTGGCGCCGATGGTGAGAATCGCCCAACCGCTTAATCCGAAATCCATGTCCATCATTAAACTCGATTCCATGTCTGTTCGTACGCGATGGGTCATCGTGGCCCCGGGGTCTGCAGCACTGGGGGCATTGTTTAGCTACCTTCACGTACCCGCAGCCTGGATCCTCGGCGCCATCGTGGTCTCGGGAGCCATGGCCTTGACGACAGGCAAAGAACTCGCCGTTAACGAGCACTTTTATTCTGTCGCCCGCGGGTTCATCGGAATGATGGCGGGCATACCACTGACCTTAGTTCCTGCCTCCACGCTCCTTGGCTTTGTGCCAGCCGCGGTGACGATGTCACTCATCACCGTGCTTATCGGTGTCGCCGGCGGCGTGCTGCTGCACCGCTCACAGCCAAAAGATATTTCCTGGGAAACCGGAATCTTATCCATGCTGCCGGGCGGGGCCTCGCTCATGCCCGCGCTAGCCAGCGAACTCGGTGCGGACTACCGCTACGTGGCGCTGACGCAATACCTGCGCCTTCTGGCGGTGTCGGTGTCCCTCCCCTTGGTGGTCTCCTTGTTAGACGCCCCCGCGGGCAAAGGCGTCGACATGAGCGTTGACGGCGAGGTCACGTGGTGGATCGTAGGGTTGACGGTCGCCATCGCCGTGGTTGGTGAGAAGCTTGGCAAGCTGGTGCGTTTGCCAGCTGCTGCTGTTTTGGGGCCGCTCATCTTGACCGTGCTGGTCGCCCAGGTTATTCCAGCCGGCCACACTTTGGAGCCGCTCTACGTCTTCAAAATCATGGCTTTTATGTCCATCGGCTGGGTCTGCGGTGGTGGGCTGTCGGTACCGGCACTGCGGGCCTTCGCCAAGCAGCTGCCGGCGACGATCCTCTTCATCATTGTCGTCATCGGCGTGTGCGCGCTCACTGCTGTGCCTTTGACCGCATGGCTGGACATCACCTACTTCGAGGCTTACCTCGCCACTTCGCCCGGCGCGCTGGAGACCGTCCTCGCGCTCTCCGCGGAAGGAGGGGCGGGTCCCGCCGTGGTGGCCGTGCAGATTATCCGGCTCATCATCGTGCTCGTCATCGCGGGATATTTGCCCCAGATTTTGGGGCTATTCCGCCGCTAGTGGATAAATCACAGAGTCACTAGTGGATAAATCCAAGAGTCTGACAACTAGTCCAGAATTGTCTCGCGCAGAATCGACATCGGCACAGAACCTAGGGCCAATGCCTGGGAGTGGAAATCACGTACGTCCATGCCCTGCTCCACGGCAGCGTCGCGGGTCTGCTGCCACAGGCGCTGGCCCAGAGCATAAGACGGCGCCTGGCCCGGCCAGCCCAGGTAACGAGTGACCTCGAAGGAGAGGTTAGCGTCATCCATCGCGGTGTTCTCACGCATGAAGGTCTTGACGTGGGACTTGTCCCAGATGCCGGACGCAGTGCACTCCGGCAACGCCTTGCCCAGGTGGAGTCCGATATCCACCACGACGCGGGCGGCGCGGAAGCGTTGGGCGTCGAGAAGCCCCATGCGGAAGCCCGGATCATCCATGTATCCCAGCTCCGCCATGAGTGCTTCAGCGTATAGAGCCCAGCCCTCACCGTGGCCAGAGTTCCACGTCACCGCACGGCGCCATAGGTTGAGGTCCGGTTGGGTCAGCGCGACGCCAATCTGCAGATGGTGGCCCGGCGCGCCCTCGTGGTGGACGGTTGTCAGCTCCTGCCAGGTGTGGAAAAGCTCCTGGCCAGCCGGTACGGACCACCACATGCGGCCGGGGCGGGAGAAATCATCGGAGGGCGAGGTGTAGAAGATGCCGCCGGTGCCGGCCGGGTCGATACAGCACTCGATTTCTTTAACGGCCTCCGGGATGTCGAAGGCGTTGCCGTCGAGGTCCTTGATCGCGCGGTCCGCGGTGGACTGCATCCACTCCACTAGCGCGTCGGTGCCGTGCAGCTGGTAGCGCTCCTCTTCGTTGAGTTTGCGCATGGCCGCGCGCACGGTGACGTCGGAGCCGTAGAGCTCGTGGGCGATCTTTTCTTGTTCCGCCTTGATGGAGCGCACCTGGTCCATGCCCCACTCATAGGCCTCATCGAGGTCCACGGCATCGCCAACGAAAAGCTTGGAGAAGCGCTCGTAGCGCTCGCGGCCCACCGCATCCTGCGATGGTGCCTGCGGCTGCAGCTCGTTAGAGAGCCAATCGGCGAACTCGCCGAAGGCTTCCTTGGCCGCGTCCACCTCTGGGCCTTCAACGCCAAGGTCCTCGAGCATGGAGCCGGCGTCGGCAAGCCGCTCGCATTGCACGAAGACATCGGAGATCTGGCGCTGCGGCGCGACCATGCCACGCGAAGCCGCCTCGGTGAGGGACTCCTTGTAGCCGTTGAGCGAGGTTGCCACCTTCGACAGGCGCGAACGCAATACATCAAGCTGCTCCGGGGTGTCCTTCGGCATGAGCATGAGGGTGTCGCGAATGGTCTGCACCGGGGAGGCAATGTTGTTAAGGCAGCGGATGTCCTCACCGGCATGGTGCAGGTCAAGATCCAGGCAGAGACGGTCGCGCAAGACGGCGGCGGTGACGTAGTCCACCTCGTCAAAATCGTCGTCATCGTCGGATTCGTCGGTGGTGTCATCGAGGGCATCGAGATCCGCCATCATCTCACGAGTGCGATCCGCCACGGAGGAGTAGTACTCCGGGGAGAAATCTTCCAACTCACCGTCGAAGCCGGGAATTCCCCACGCGGTGGCATCGGTGGGCGTGAGCTGCGCGAGGTCGTGGACGAAATTATCGCACGACGCGTCCAGCAGCGAAGGCTGGCGCTCTGCGTTCTGGTCAAAACTCATAAGGGCGAAGTCTAACGAAGATCCAGGGGTTTGGGCCAACCCAGCGCCGCCTTATTTACCAGCTTGTTAGCTAATTGTTGCTCCACTTACTTCCCGGGCTTGTCCAGGATGTAAATTCGTTGAGCACTTCAGCAGGAGAGGGGTTCACCACGAGAGCATCGAGGAAGCGCTTCTGAACGAATCCCTCCTGCACCATTGCAGAGTACATTCTTATAAACGGCTGCCAGAATCCCTTCACGTCTACGAGACCCACCGGGCTATCCAGGTTCCCCAACTGTTGCAAGGTGAGCACCTCGGTGAGCTCCTCTAGCGTTCCCACGCCACCCGGCAGGCACACGAAGGCATCCGCGAGTTCCTCCATACGCGTTTTGCGCTGCGCCATGGTGTCCACGACTTCGAGTTTGGTTACCCGCTGGTGTGACATCTCGTAATCAACGAGCTGCCGCGGGATAACCCCAATGACGGTGCCGCCGGCGGCAAGGCAGGAATCTGCGACGATGCCCATCAGGCCTACGTCACCGCCGCCATAAACCAGGGTGAGGTTGCGCCGCGCGAGCTCCTCCCCCAAAAGGTGTGCGGCTTGGCCATAGGCTTCAGAGTTTCCAGCGGCGGAGCCGCAGTACACAGCAACAGAATCCATGAACACTACTCTAACGCAGGCACACTTCTAGACTATGATGTCTACTGAATCCCAATTTCTATTAGACAATGCGGTCTGCTGAATTTATACTTGCGCCATGATTAAATCTGGTCCCGTGTTCACTCGCCCCCGCACCCCAGCGGCGAAGTGCCTCCACATCATTCGACTCAACCCCGTTGTTACCCGCAGTGAACTTGTCGAAGCCACGGGACTCTCCCAGCCGACGATTACCCGCGCCACTGCCGCGCTGCTGGGTGCTGGACTGGTTCGCGAGCGCACGGATTTGACGCAGTCCCGCGGCCGCGGGCGCCCCACCGTGCCCTTGGAAGTAGCGGATAATGATTGGATGCTGGTTGGTATTGCGGTTGGCACCGCCTTTACCCGCATCGCCTTCTTCGACACCAAGGGACGCACCCTGCGCGAGGAAGACGTGGCTACCCCGGTGTCGCGCTTGAGTGCAAGCGATGTCATCGAGCACATCATTGCTGGTGTCAACCGCCTGATGACCGGCCTGGATCGACGTTTGGTTTCAGTCGGCGTGACCACCTCCGGCAGCGTGAACGAAGCTGGACGCATTACCGCCCACAACCTGGGCTGGGACGAGATGGATATCGCCAGCCGTCTGGAGTACCAGTTCGGCGTTCCGGTTGTCGTGTCTTCCGTCATCCCTGCCATCCTGGGATCCGAGACGCAGTCTGCGGAGCTAGGCGCGGAGAAGCCCGTCATGGTGCTCTACGCGGATGACTCCGTTGGCGCCGCGCTGACCTTGGGCGATGAAATTGTGCAGCTCGAACTCGACGAAGCTGACGTCCTGGCCACGCAGGCGATGCTGAATGAGACCGGCGGAGACTCATTCCCAGACGTGGTCGCGAATGCTGATGAAGAAACGCGGGCGCTTCTCGACGACCGCGCGCGCTCCCTCGGGGCCACCGCTGCTGAACTTTTAACGCAGCATAAGCCCGATACCCTCGTAGTCGCCGGCGGCGCCTTCTCCGATGATCCGGCGGCCCCGAAGCTCTTTGCTTCCGCCGTGCGCCAGGCCACCGATCACCCAGTGGAGCTGCGCATGATTCCTTCGCACACCGAGATTGTTCGCGCCTGCACCCGCGCTGTAGCGCTTGATCCGCTGCTGCGCGTTCCGCTGGAGCTCGGCCGCGAGGCGAAAGCTGCCTAAAAGTAAACCGAGTCGATTCCCGTAAAAAGGTGGGCCTTGAGCCCGAGACGCTGGGCGGCGGTGACGAAGTCCGGCCGATCATCGAAGAAGTGCGTGTCCTTGGCCTGCGCGCCGAGGGCATCCACGGCCACGAGGTAGGCCTCCGGATCCGGCTTGGCTACCCCAATATCGCAGCTCAGCGTCACGGCAGCGCATTCCTTCAGCCAAGGCTGCGTCTGGCGGATCCGAGTTCCCAGAACCGTCGGAACATTCGCCAAAATGCCGACGCTATGCCCTTGAGCAATAAACCCTAGGACCGCGCGCACCATCTCTTCATCGGCGACCAACAGGCGCTCGGTGTCCAGTTCGGTCGCGTGGCTGACGTCAAAGGAGCTCAGTTCCGTCAGCGCGCGAATGCGGCCCCAATACTGCGCATCGCTCAGGTGCCCAGCATTATAGGCAGGGCGAAACTCCTCATAGATGGACCAAAAGTGCTCTACATTTTCGGGACGGAGGTAATCCTCCAACTCAGAGTTCCCGGCGGGCCGCATGAGCACGCCATAAAGGTCGAAGAGCAAACTTGCCATGCGCCCAGTGTAGCCAGACCGCACTAGCTCCAGTCAGCGTGCCCGCCACGAAGAGCGGGAGCGACAGCGTGCCCTGCGCCCACAACGTCGAGGTGGCCCCCACGAGGAACAAGCCGCCGACGCTAAACAGGGAGCGGCTCAACGCCGTCGATGCAGCAGCGGCGCAGAGCAACAGTGCTAGACCCGCGAACGGGCCGAGCATCACGGCGAGAGCGAAGAAGAAGGTTCCCAGCGCCATGTTCGTTGCGGCCAGCCACGTGCCGCCGACCAATGCGATCACAAGGCCGGCCAGGGCACCGCAAATCAGCATCAGGCGCGTTGTAGTCATAAAAGAAATTCTCCCACCAACCGCAGGGGGCTGTGGGAGAATTCCTAGAAACTATATGGCTTCGTTACCGTTGCGCCAGCGAACCATCGATGCGCAGCAGACCCGAGCCGTCATTGCCCACCAGCTTGAGCTGGTCAATGATTTCGGACACGGTGGACTCCTCCTCAACCTGCTCCTCGAGGAACCAGTTGATGAGGGCGCGGGAATCGAGATCCCCGGCGGCATCCGCGGTGCGGGCGATCTCCCGGATCTGCTCCGAGACCTTCTGCTCATGCGCGAGGGATGCCTCAAAAGCATCGAGCGGGGTGGCGGCCTTGACGGAGCCGACCTGGATATCCTCCAACTCGACGCGGTAGCCGCGGTCCAACAGGTGCTCGGCGAACTTCTGTGCGTGCTCGCGCTCTTCCTCTGCCTGCTTGAAGAACCAATCGCGCATACCCGGGAAGGACAGGTTGTCCATCTCGTAGGCCAGCTGGGTGTAAATCAGGGCTGCGCCGTGCTCGTTATTGACCTGGGCGTTGAGGAGCGTTTGCAGTTTCTCATCCATAAGAGTTAATCCTTTCGTGTGTTGTTCCCACAATTTCGTGTGTTGTTCCCACAATACAGAAATTCTCTGGACGCGCTAGCAAGGCGATCTTAAGCAAACTCGCACGTCATAACACTTTTTCTGGTAGGTTTACCTAACCCAAACCAGAAATCCTCTGGTAACGCGCGAGGCTAACGCCATCGAGGCCGCGGAATTCCACCGCTACTCCACGACTTGCGTACTTGTTTTCCACAGCCTGGAGTACCGCCACGGTTGAGGCATCCCAGATATCGGCCTCTGAGAAATCCACAATGATCTTGTCCACCGGCAGGGTGTAATCGAAGGCGTAGACCAGATCGTTGGACGACGCGAAGAAAAGCTGGCCGCGCACGGTGTAGACGTTGCCCTCCAGCTCCACCGACACCAGGTGCGCCACGCGGCGCGCAAAGGCCACCGAGGCGGTGAGGACGCCGAGGATCACACCGACCGCCAGGTTATTCGTGGCCAAGGTGCCAATCACCGTCACGAGCATGACGAGGGTTTCGCTCAGAGGCATACGGTGAATCGTGCGCACCGAGCGCCAATCCACGGTGTGGAAAGACACCATGAACATGACCGCCACGAGAGCAGCCATGGGGATTTTCCCTACGGTATCCCCCAACATGAGGATGAGGATAAGGAGGAAGACGCCGGCGAGGAACGTCGACAAGCGCGTGCGTGCCTGGGATTCCTTGACGTTGATCATGGTCTGGCCGATCATCGCGCACACGCCCATGCCGCCGATGGCCGCGGCGAGCATGTTGCCGATGCCCTGTCCTACGGATTCGCGTGTCTTATCGGAGTGGGTGTCCGTGAGGTCATCGACAAGCTTGGCGGTGAGCAGAGATTCCATGAGGCCGACCAGCGCCACGCCGAGTGCATAGGGAAGGCAGAGGAGGAGAGTGTCCTTCGTCCACGGCACATCCGGAATAATGAAGCCAGGCAGGGAGGTCGGCAGCTCGCCTTGGTCTGCAACGTCGGGAACCTGCCAGCCGAAAATCACAGTCAGCACGGTGACCACCACGATCGCCATGAGCGGGGCGGGGATTACCGTGGTGATTCGCGGCCACACCACCATGATCAGCAGGCCCAAGGCGACGAGGACATACACCAGCCACGGCACGTTCCACAGATGGCTCAGCTGCGCGGTGAACATGAGGATGCCTAAGGCGTTGACAAAACCCAGCATGACGCTGCGAGGGATGAAACGCATGAGCTTGGCGACGCCCAGCACTGCCATCACCACCTGCAGAATTCCCGCCATCCAGATGGTGACGAGGACGTAGTGCAGGCCATGCTCGTGGGCAAGTGGTGCGATGACCACGGCGACCGAACCCGCCGCGGCGGAGATCATGGCTGGGCGCCCGCCGGTGATGGCGATGGACATCGCCATGATGACGGAGGCGAAAAGACCCACCTTAGGGTCGAGTCCGGCGAGGATGGAGAAACTTAAAACTTCCGGGATGAGGGCGAGCGCAACAGCAAGCCCGCCAAACACTTCTTTACGGAAGCGGGCGGGCGAGTTGAAAGCCGCGCGGAAAGAACCGGCGGAGGCTTCTGACATTAATGTCCTTCCTGGAAAGAGCCATCGCGCGTGATGACCGGGAGGACGGACCATGCGAAGTTGATCCACTGGTCGGTCTTCTTCCACGAGAAGTCCGGCTCAAAGATGGTGGTCGGCTTCGTGTAGATCACCGCGGACTTGACCTCGGATGCGGTCTGCTCGAGCAGGTTGACCACGAGGTCGAGGGTCTTGCCGGAATCCGCCACGTCATCAACGACGAGGACCTTCTTGTCCTTGAGCGAGTCTGTATCTAGCTGCGGGTTAAGGAGAATCGGCTCCGGAAGGGTCTCACCGATATCGGTGTAGAACTCCACGTTGATAGCGCCCATCTCCTTGACGCCGATGGCGTAGCCAATAGCGCCGGCTGGGATCAATCCACCGCGGGCCACGCCCACGATGAGGTCCGGGAACCAGCCCGAATCCACGATTTCTTGGGACAGGAAGCGACTGGCCTCACCGAAGACCTCCCAGGTCAGGTTCTCGCGTTCCGGGTTCCACCACTCCGGGGTGCTCATCGTCTAGGTCTCCTTCGCCAGATTGTGCATTTCCCTCAGTTTAATCATCTCCCTCAGCGGAACGGAACCTCTGCCACCGTTCGCCGCAATTTGCGGGTGCGCAGCCGCTCTGGATTCTCCGCCAAGGCCTCCACCGCGCGCACCGCGCACATGACGTGGGCCTCCTTCGAATTCGAATAAAAGGCCTGCGCTTGGGCGGGAAGTTTAGGTACGGCGTGCAGGGGCAAATCAGAAACCGACAACAGCGTGCCGTACGGGATGCGGTAGCGGTAGCCGTTGGCGGCGAGGGTGCAGGATTCCATGTCCACGGCCACCGCGGTGGAGTGGCGCAGCCACTCCCACAGATCACGGGAGGTGCGCCATTCCCAGTTGCGATCATCGGTGGAGAGCACCGTGCCGGTGCGCATGAGCGAATTGTCTTTTCCATAGACCTCATCGACGGCGGCCTCCAGCATGCGCTGGATCTCCGGGATGGCGGGAATCGGGTTGCTGGTGGTGACGGTGCCGTCGAGGATGTGGTCTTCGCGCTGATAAGCATTGCCCAGGATGAGGTCACCGATGCGCATGCGGCCATCAAGCCCTGCGCAGTGGCCGATCATGATCCAGGCCTCCGGGCGCAGGACTGCCAAGCAATCCGTGATGGTTTTGGCATTGGAGGGGCCGACACCGATGTTGATCATCGTGATGCCATCGCCGCCGGCGGTGATGAGATCAAAACGTGGCATCTGGTAGCGGGAGGTGAGGGTGAGCCCGTCGACGTCGAGAAGCACCGCGTCATTGGGGTGGATGGTCTCTCCCGTGGGCAGCACGAGCGCGGTGTAGCGGGAGTCTTCCCGCGCCAGTTCGCGCAGCCCGAACTTGACGAACTCGGTGGTGTGCATGGCGTAGTTGGTGAACAGGATGTACTTCTGCACGGTGTCCACCTCGATGCCGGTGTAGTGCTCGATGCGGGCGCAGGCGATATCGAAGCGCTGCGGGCCAAAGTGAAAGAGTGGCTTTTCCTTCCCGTGGAAGGCTTTCCAGGCGCCGTCAACGATTCCGTCATGCACCGCATCGAGCGTGGGCCGGGGTATGTCGCCGCGGTCCTGGGGAATTTCTGTAATCCCCCGGATATATTCCGGCGGGATGCGCTCATCTGATTGGCCAACGTAAATATCGCAGGGATAGTTATTGGTGAGCCGTGTGAGCTGCTCTGTGAGGTATCCACGAATCAGCCATGGCTTTGATATCACCGCCGAGTAGCGGCCCTCTTGGTCCACGTAGCCGAAGGGTTCAGAGCGGTCGATGGGCGTCCACTGACGCACATGCACGGTGATCTTCGGGTAGACCACGTGGCGGTAGGCGTCGTGGTCCCCCGAGGCGAGTGCGTGACGTGCCAGCTCGCAAGAACTGTCATAGAGCTCGCTGAGGCGCGCAACCGCTTCGTTGACGGAGTGGACATGCTGCAGGTCGGTCATGCCCGCGAGTGTATCCATGAAAGAAGCCCGCCGCGGTGAAGCGGCGGGCCCTATCCCCATGACTAATCCGGTAGCGCGTGCGGTGTGGAGCTCACCGCCGGACCAAATTAGGCAAGCCTTAGCTTAGTACGAAAGTTGGATAAGGGTCAAGAGTAAACTGAAATTCCATGATCCCACTCCCCCTCGGTGCCCGCAGACGTCCGCGCGGCGTCTACGAAGACGACTGGTCCGCGCGTCCCACCGCCGAACGACCTTGGCCGGTTGTTTTGATCCACGGAACCTGCGACAGCAAGGGGATATGGCAGGTTCTCGCAGAGATGCTCCGCGCAGCAGGCTGGGCCACTTTCGCTCCTGACTACGGGACCCGCGCCACCGGCCCCCTGCAGGAGTCTGCCCGGCAACTCGACGCCTACATCAACGCCGTCCGCACCGTCACCGGCGCTGAAAAAGTAATCCTCGTCGGGCATTCACAAGGTGGGTTACTGGCGCGCTACTGGATGCGCATGCACGACGGCGCAGAGTGTGTACGGCACGTCGTCTGTATCAGTGCGCCCAATCACGGCACGACCCAGGGGGGAATCGCCAGCCCCCTCTTTCGCAGCGAAAGGCAGGAGGAAGTGGCGCGCTCGCTTATCGACGCCTGGTTTGGCCCCGCCGGAATGCAGCAAGTGACCGGCAGCAAGATTGTGGAGGATACGAACCGCGGCAGTGAGGTCGAGCCCGGGGTGAGCTATACGTGCATCGCCACCCGCTCCGATGCCATCGTGGTTCCGCCCAACACCTGTTTCCTCAATGGCCAGCAGGTAAGAAATATCTATATTCAGGACATCGAGCGCCTTGCCATTATTCGCCACGAGGATATGCCCATGGATAAACGGGTCTGCCAGGTAATCCTCGAAGAACTGGAGCAACTCTAGAGTTCTAGCTCATCCAGGATCGCATCGAAAGCCGGGCCCACTTGAGTGCGCCACAGGGTATCCACCCGATCATCCGCGCGGCCTGGTCCGCCGTTGATGATGGCTACGCGCTTGCCCTGTTTCTTGGCCTCCAGAACGAAGCGGAAGCCGCTCATCACCGCCAGCGAGGAGCCGGCTACCAGCAGGGAGTCAGATGCGTTGACCATCGCGTAGGCAGCATCTTTCTTGTGGGTGGGAACGGGCTCACCAAAATAGACCACGTCTGGCTTGAGGCGCCGTGAGCCGCACCGCACGCAGCCGGGCATGACAAATTCTTCGACCGCTTCTTGGCTGAGGGCAACGTCGCCATCTGGATTGACGTCCTCTTTGTCTACTGCCCAGCGTTGGAGGTATGTCGGGTTGGCTGTGGCGGCGCGGGCGTCGTAGTCCGCGCGTGTTTCTTCGTATCCGCAGCTCAAGCACACCACGTGCTGCATGTCTCCGTGCAGGGCGATGAGGTTGTGCTGCCCGGCTTCTTCGTGGAGGCCGTCGACGTTTTGGGTGACAACACCCGTAAGGAGCCCGGCGCGCTCGAGTTCGACCAACGCGTAGTGCGTGCGGTTGGGGTGTGCGGCCTGCATAACCCGCCAGCCGACGAAAGCACGGGCCCAATAGCGGTGCGAGGCCTGCGGGTCGTGCAGGAACTCCTGGTAGGTCATCGGGCGGTGGCGGCTGAGGGAACCGTGCGGGCCGCGGTAGTCGGGCACACCCGATTCCGTGGACACCCCCGCCCCGGTGAGGACCATGACGTTGCCGCGGCGCAGCTGCTCGGCGACGGCCTCCAGTGCCTGTTGTGGGGGAGTCGGCTCCGCAATCTCGGCGACGACCCGGGAGATGGAGCGCAACGCGGACTGGTGGGCGTGGGCAACGGCGGGATCCATGGTGCCCCAGCTTACGGAAGTGCCTCCTCATAGAGGTGGTCCGAGTCGAGCTCACCATGGCGCGAGCAGCGCGCGTTCCAGCCGTCCGGGCGCACCTGCACCACCATGCGGCGCCCGCACAACTGGCAATAGCGCGGGACGTCCAGGCCAGCCGCGGCCGCTGGATGCAAGGTAAAGTCCTCGCTTAGTGGTTTCCCAGTGTTGGGGTGGAACAGCGGCTCCTCGCCGGCGAGGACGGCGGCGGCCAGCTCCGTCGAGTTCTTCATTAGAGCGCCTTGATCGGCAGGTCGATGCGGCCGAGCATGTCAACGTCCTTTTCAATCTGCTTGCCCAGAGTGGTCAAGTAGTTGCCGGCGATGATGGCGTTGATGCCGCCGAGGAGGCCCTTTTCGGTGCCGTCGTCACCGAGCGAGAGCTCGCGACCGCCCGCAAAGCGGAGGGTTACAGACGGCATAGCCAGGCGGAAGGCGGCCACGGCGCGCAGCGCCTCACCGAGCGGGACTAGGGGGTAGTCCGCGAACGGGGTGCCCGGGCGCGGATCGAGGAAGTTCATCGGTACCTCGCAAGGCTCGAGCTGGGCCAGTTGGTAGGCAAACTCGGCGCGATCCTCGAGGGATTCGCCCATACCGATGATGCCGCCGGAGCAAATCTCCATGCCGACAGCACGCACGTTCTCGAGGGTTTCTTTGCGCTCCTCCCAGGTGTGGGTCGTGACCACGTTGGGGAAGAAAGACTTGGACGTCTCCAGGTTGTGGTTGTAGCGCTGGGCGCCCATATCCTTAAGGCGCTGGGCTTGTTCGCGGGTGAGGGTACCCAGGGACAAGGAGATTTCGATATCGACTTCATCGAGGATGGCCGGGATGGCCTCGGCAACCTGGGACAGGAGGTTCTCATCTGGTGCTTTGACCGCAGCCACGATGCAGAACTCCGTAGCGCCGGTCTTAGCGGTCTTCTTGGCGGCTTCCACGAGCTCCGGGATGTTGAGGCGCGCGGCGCGCACGGGAGACTCGAACAGGCCTGACTGCGAGCAGAAGTGGCAATCCTCCGGGCAGCCGCCGGTCTTAATGGAGATGATGCCTTCCACAGACACGTCCGGGCCGCACCACTTCAGGCGCGTCTTATGGGCGATGTCGGCGATTTCTTCCAGCTGTTCATCCGGGATCTGAAGGACCTGCAGCAGCTCTTCTTCGTTCAGGCCGATGCCCTGCTCCAGGGCCTTCTCGCGTGCGATATCTACGATGCTCATGCGGGAAACCTTACTTGAACACCGTTCAAGTTGTGGTAAATCGACGCACTTTATTGTGCACGGCTACCCTTTAGGCCATGGATTCCACGCTCTATGACGACACCCTCGCACTACTTCAGGAGCTTATTCGCAATGCTTGCGTGAATGACCTCACGCCGGACTCCGGTAACGAAGTCCGCAATGCTGATACCTTGGAGCGATTTTTTGCAGGTACCCCAGTGGAGATTCAACGCTATGAATCGCACCCAGGCCGCGTGACCATCGTGGTGACCGTTCCGGGTGACCCGGACAAGGAGCCGCTGACGCTCATGGGGCATACGGATGTCGTGCCCGTCGACGAGCCGAAGTGGACCAAGCCTCCCTTCGACGCCGTCATCGAGGATGGCAAGCTCTACGGCCGCGGCGCGGTAGACATGCTCTTTATTACGGCGACGATGGCGGCGGTGACTCGCGATGTCTCTCAGCACGGCAACCCCGGCGGCACCCTAGCCTTTGTCGGCATGGCGGACGAGGAGGCCCGCGGCGGCTTGGGCTCCATCTGGATGGACAAGCACCACCCGGAGGCCTACTCAGTGCGCAACTGCCTCTCGGAAACCGGCGGCAGCCACCTACCCGGCGCGCTCGGCTTCAACGTGGGCGAGAAGGGCGCGGGCCAGCGCCGCCTGCACGTTCACGGCGATGCCGGCCATGGCTCGACGCCCTTCGGCAAGGACTTTGCCATCGTCAAGATCGGTGAGGTCGCTCGCCGCATCGCCGCCGCTGAGCCGCCCGTGGCCACGGATGAGGTGTGGCAGGGATTCGTCAAGACCTTCCGCTTCGACCCCGCAACGGAGGCAGCGCTTCTCGACGGCTCCGCTACCGCCGCCGACTACGAAAAGTTCGGTAATTTGTCCGCCTACGCCCACGCCTTCTCGCACACGACGATTGCCCAAACTGTCCTACGTGCAGGTGGTGCCATCAACGTACTGCCCTCCCACGCCTATCTAGAGATGGACATCCGCCCCTTCCCCGGCCAGACCCAGGAGGAGCTCGACGAGTTCCTGCGTGAGGCCCTCGGCGATATGGCCGAGGAGGTAGAGATCGAGCACCTTATTACTGAGGACGCCACGCAGTCCTCCACCGACACTGAGCTCTGGCGCTGCATCGAAAAGACCGCTCACGAGTTTTTCCCGGATAAGGAAGTGCTGCCAGTGCTGGCAACAGGTGGCTCCGACTTGCGCGTGGCTCGTCGCCGCGGCGGCAATGCCTACGGTTTTGCACTGCATGCCGAGGATCGGGACATGGCCAGCGCAAACTCGCAGCTGCACAGCCACGATGAGCACCTTTACCTGGAAGACTTGGATTTGACTGTGAAGGCGTATTTTTCGCTGGTAAATCGTTTCCTAGCGCGTTAGCACTTGCACAAACGTGTAAAAGCTGTGGCACAATGTGGCGCATGAGAAATAAGCTTGTCCTCTGCTCCGTTGCTGCCGCCATCGGCCTGTCCGCTCCTGCCGCCTCCGCCGACATGGTGGATGACTACCTGGCTAAGGTTCCGGCCGGCCAGATTTCCTGTGAGCAGGCCACCAAGTACTACACCAACCCGTCCGACTACAACAGCAAGAAGTCCCAGGCACTCGCTGCCGCTAACTTCCACCCGCGTGGTCCCGAGATCCGCGATGCCGTCGCCCGCGCCGACGAGGCCATCGCTCGCTGCGGCCTGAACGGTGGCGGTGGCAACGCTGCTCCTGCTCAGAACACGGCTCCAACTAACAATGGTGGCCACAATGCCAACAATGGTGGTGGTGCTCCGGCAAACAACGGCAACAATGCCAACAACGCTGGCCAGAACAAGGCTCCGTTTACACTTCCCACCCTCAACACCATCCCGGTGCACGTAGGAAACTTCACCTTCCAGATCCCGGATATCGTGGAATTCCTCAAGGCCCTCATCGCTGAGGTCCAGTCGACTTTCCTGAACTAAAGAAAGTACGTCCCCGCGTGCAGCGCACAGCCTGGATTGAAGGCGTGCCCGCACGCGGGGCATTTATATGCCGAATATTCGGCGTAGGTCATTGTTCGGCCGCAGGCCCCACACATGACGCACAGCTCGTCCTTCGGCATGGGCCCGAAGTCATGATCCGTTAACTCCGCATGACACAGCGAACACGCGAACCAGCCGCCGCAGGTGTGGCACTTGTTCGCAATGACGTCGACAGGCGTGTGCCAGTGCCGGCACCGGCCCTTCGCGTCAATCGCTCCGTGAATCTGTGTCATTAGCGCGTCAGTCCCCACATGATCTGTTCGTGCACGCGCGGATCATGTGGCAGCTGCCCATGGTCAACGGGGGCGGACTCCACGTTGGCCACGTCCGCGCCCGGCACAGCGCTGAGCTCTGAGGTCCGATTTGGCGTCACGGTATTATCCGCCGGCGAGTAGATGGACGTGTAGGTCACGCCAGGCGCGGTATCCGGAAGCTGGTTGAGGTCCTCCATAAAGTCCGAGCCCTGCAACTGCTGGATGCCGGCGCTGGTGCCCAGGAAATCAACCACATCGGGCGCGATTTTGGCCGCCGTGCTGAGGGGTGTTGCTCTGTCACCCCACGTTGTCCCGTGGAAGTTCGCACCGATTGTAACCACTCGGTTCACTTCCTCTGCTGAGCCGTAGAGCTGCGTGAAGGTCTTGGTGTGCAGGCCGCCTTGGGAGAAACCGACGAGGTTTACTTTGTGTGCTCCGGTGACCTCACGGATGTGCTCAATGTGCCCGGCTATTTCGCGCCCTGAAGAATCCAGATCCGCAATACCCTTCATGTAGTCATAGGCATTCTGGTACGTGATGTCCTCGGCGCCGTAGTCGAAGGCCCACACGCACATGCCCTGCTCGGTGAGTTTTGGGATGAGATCATTCCAATCGGCCGCGTTGGCTGAGGTGCCGTGGAGAAGGACGACCGGCTCGGTGACCGAACCCGTGGGCTTACAGTCAGGATCATTGATACCGAGATCCTGCGCGGCGGAGGTCTCGATGGTCTGGGCATGAGCCGGAACAGGAGCGGCGGTGCCGAGGAGGATGGCCAAGAAAGCGCGCTGTAGAAAGCCGTTTTTCATGAGGCACTAGCTTATCCTCCAAGGCTGGCCATTTACTGTGTGGTTTCTGTGCGCATGTGGGGTGGCGGCCACTAGCATGATGATGGATAGACAAAGGATCTGAAATGAAGCGACTTCTCTCTCTTGCCGCTGCGCTCTTTGTGCTCAGCGGCTGTTCCTCACTCGACGTTGAATCCACTCCTGAGAGTGAGACGTCACCAAGCACAAGCACCAGCGTTACTGAAACAGCAGAAGAGACCCCACGCCCCACCCTTCCCACTGCCGAGGAAAGCGCCGAAGATATCGGCGTGGATCAACCGCACGAAGAAGTCATCGGCTTCACCGAGGCGCCTGGTGTAGCGCAGCCTACTCCGATGGAGAAGACCATCGAATCCTGCGGTGACGTCTCACTGCACGAAACCGGAACCACATTCTTCAGCGATGGAACTTCTGGCTGGACGCAACAATGCGCCGACGAAATGATGGCCGCGAATCCCCCAGTGCAAGAGGCCGCCGCTATTTATGAAGCACCCGCCGTACAACAGAACTACGTTCACCCCGGCGCGTATTGCAATGGCGGTAGCGGCGTATCAAAGAAAGGTGTCCCGATGACGTGCGCGCCCGCTTCTGATGGCAGGATGCGCTGGCAAAGCGCTTAAGCCGGCGGTACACGCCTTCTCACGAACCTGTCACTGTCGTTCACGGTAAATAAGAGCGAAAAACTTCAGGCGGGCTCAGGTGGTGAATGCATCTATACAGCTAGGAGGTTGTGTAGATGTCAGGTGATGAGAAGCTGCGTGAGCGGTTTGTGAAGGCGTATCTGCATAATGCGCGTCCGGTGCCAGTGATCCTGAAGGAGTTGGGCGTCTCGAAGGTTCAGGCGAGGGCATGGCGCCAAAGCGAGGGGCTTAACCGTGCTCGGCTTCAGCGGAGTTTGGTTGACCAGCAGTATCAACAAGTTGTCGCTCTGGTTGAGAGTGGCCGATCTGTGCTCAGCGCAATTGAAGAGGTCGGGTTTCCTCAAAGTCTGGCTTATCGCTACCTTGCTCAGGACGGGTTGGAGCTTGTCCGAAGCAATCGCGGTGGAACGGCACAACCCGTCGACTCCTGGCATACACTGCTCAACCCTGACACCAACGCCGTGTCCACTACTCGGGGGACACCCCCGCCCACCTCGGCACTCAACCCTGCTGTGGGGGTTACTCGTAGCGGAGCGAGCTGAACATCCCGGTTTCCATGTGATAGGCGTTATGGCAGTGAAATGCCCACTCACCGGGGTTGTCAGCGATTAGGTCGGCGATCATGGTTTCACCGTGGCGGAGAAGGACGGTGTCCTTGCGTAGCCCGCCGCTGCCGGGCAGCGCCCACGTGTGGCCGTGGATGTGCATGGGATGGGGCATCATGGTCCTGTTGCGCATGACCATCCGCAGACGCTGGCCCTCCTGCACGGTCGCGGAGGAGGATTGGCCGTCGGTGAG
This sequence comes from Corynebacterium sp. UMB6689, assembly GCF_030215295.1. Lineage (NCBI taxonomy): Bacteria > Bacillati > Actinomycetota > Actinomycetes > Mycobacteriales > Corynebacteriaceae > Corynebacterium > Corynebacterium sp. UMB6689. The sequence continues at coordinate 73,916 of NZ_JASOLS010000011.1, forward strand.
AATGCTCCATTCATACGGCATCATCTGCCCGCCCAGGTCGATGCTGACTTCTCGGTCTGGTGTGTCCTCGGGCAGGAGTGCACGGTCTGCTGGCTTCAGGGAGGACAGAAGCAGTCCGGTGGACGACAACTCGGGGAAGTCGACATCGGGGTGGGGGGCCTGGCCGCCGGCGGTGCGGATGACGGCGAAGGCGCGGTCGTCCTTACCTACCGCTAAAGCCGTGAGCGGGAAGATGCCGTCGCCGAGGATGACCTCGACGTCGACACGCTCGCCCATCGACAGGTAGATCGATTCGGTCTCCCGAGGCTGGACAGGGAAGCCGTCGGTGTGGGTCACGGTCATGCGGTGGCCACCGAGGGCCACCTTGAAGATGGTGTCACCGCCGGAGTTGATAAACCGCAGGCGGGCCTTGTCGCCCGGGCGAGCCTCGAAGGTCCGGTGAGCACGGGGGATACGTCCGTTGATGAGGTAGTGCGGATACATCACATCGCCGGCATCCCCGCCCAGTACCCGGTCCGGGGTGCCGTGCATCATCTGGCCGTGACCTCCCATCCCCTTCTTCCCGTTATGGTCGCCCGAACCCATTCCGGTGAGCTTGTCGAGCTCATCGTCGGGAGTGCCCTGAATGCCATCGACCCAGTCGTCGAGCACGATGGTCCACTCGACGTCCTGGTCCTCAGCGTCTTGCGGGTCACGGACGATCAGTGGGGCGTGAAGGCCGCGATCAAGCTGCAGGCCGGAGTGGGAATGGTAGAAGTAGGTGCCACCGTGGGGGACTTCAAAAACATAGGAGAAAGACTCGCCAGGTTCAATGGGGTCCTGGGTCATGCCGGGCACACCGTCGGCTGCGTTGTGGAGTGCGATGCCATGCCAGTGGATGGAGGTGCTCTCAGGCAGTTCATTGGTGATATCGACCTGGAGGACGTCGCCGGCGGTGGCCTCAATGGCCGCATCCCCGGTGTCAGAGACGTATCCCCACGTCTTGGCTTCGATGCCGCCGATATCCAGAGAGAGGGGCCGGGCGGTCAGTGTCCGGCGCACCGTCGGCTCACTGAGCGCAGTGGGGGTGGGAGTGGGGCGAAGGGAGGGACCTGGTGCCGGGGCAGCGGGTCCAGGGTCGCTGGTGCAGGCGGTCACGGCCCCGGTGCCGGCGAGGACGAGCCCACCGAGCAGAAACTGTCGTCGGGAAAACGCGTTCGTCATGATTTAACCTTCCTTGGTGCAAGATTTCAGTGACACGGGAGACAGTCGCAGGTGAGGACCCTGCTGAGCCATCACGTCAGGCGCAGGTCTGTGACACAGGTGGCACCGTCGTCGGTGGTGGAAAACTCCGTGGTGCCGGTACGCCCCTGGTAGCTGACCTCAATCAGGCCGGTGACATCATCGGGAAGCCAGAAGCCAATAAACCCGTTGTCGAAGGTGGTTGTCGCCTCGTCCACCAGCACCTCACCGGTCGCCTCATCGGTGATCGTGACCTGGATATCCTCATTGTCGAGTTCCCCCAGGCAGGTCGTGAGGCTGTGGTAGAAGCAGTCGTGGGTGGAGGTGAGATAGGGTGCGATCGAGACATACGTCTGATTGTCGGGAAGATCGACCACGACTTCCTGGCCATCGCTCGAGAGCAGCAGTTCATCGGCACGCACGGAGGCGATCAGATCCGTGGGACGCTCAGTGACCTTCTGCCGGTCAAGGTGATCAATGATCTCCACCGCGTCCATGGCGGCCAGGCCATGGGTAGTCAGGAATGTATCCTGGGACACCGTCCCGTCAGCGGTGGGTTCCGGGTCGGTGGCCGAACACCCCGTGAGGGCGAGGGCAAGGGCGGCGGCTGCGATCGCTGCTCGGTTCACGTCAATCTCCTTGGATCGTGGTAAGACGGTGAGAAGACACCGCCTCAAGGTCAATGCCATACTTTTATCTAGCACGGGTGCCTGACGGCCCAGAAATAAAAAACCCTGCTCACAGCCTTATAACAGGGCGAAAAGGGGGTGACTCCGGTGGGCTGGGTCACCACCGGGACACCACCCCACAGCCGTGGGCGATGTCCTTCTACCCGCCCCGGGTATGCGGTGCAGGCAGTGAAATCCCTGGTGGCGCCTGTTGAGCTGACCAGGGGAGGCGATGCCGCCGACCCGGGGTGGGGCACAGGGGTGACGGCGGTCGAAGGGTGATGTTTGAAGATTTGATGAAGATTTCCCGCCGGGCACTGAGCGAGGGTGGTATTCTCCCTGCCCGGAGCGATACTGGGGTCTATGACTGACTGCACACCGACCACCGCCACGCCCCCGGGGCGGGTGCTGGTCGTCGATGATGAACAACCCCTGGCTCAGATGGTGGCCTCCTACCTCATCCGGGCCGGCTTCGATACCCGCCAGGCGCACACCGGCACCCAGGCCGTGGACGAGACCCGTCGCTTTTCCCCCGATGTCGTGGTGCTGGATCTGGGGCTGCCCCAACTCGACGGCCTGGAGGTGTGCCGACGCATCCGCACCTTCTCGGACTGCTACATCCTCATGCTCACCGCGCGTGGCAGCGAGGACGACAAGATCAGCGGTTTGACCCTGGGGGCGGATGACTACATCACCAAACCCTTTAGCATCCGGGAACTGGTGACCCGGGTGCATGCGGTGCTGCGCCGCCCGCGCACCAGCACCACCCCACCGCAGGTGACCACCCCCTTGATCGTTGGTGATCTCATCCTTGACCCCATCGCCCATCAGGTGCGGGTGGGGGAGACGACCGTGGAGCTCACCCGCACGGAGTTCGAGCTGCTGGTTGCCCTGGCCCTGCGCCCCGGCCAGGTGCTGACCCGCCACGACCTGGTCACCGAGGTCTGGGACACCACCTGGGTCGGTGATGAACGCATCGTCGATGTCCACATCGGCAACTTGCGTCGCAAGCTCGGCACCGACACCCGGGGCCGGGGGTTTATCGACACCGTGCGTGGCGTGGGCTACCGGGTGGGGCAACCATGAATCACGGACCCGGCCTGACCTTCCGCTTCCTGGCCGCCCAGGTGTTGGTCGTGGTGATTAGCCTGCTGGTGGCCTCGGCCGTGGCCACGATGGTGGGTCCGACCCTGTTCCATGATCATATGTTGATGACCGGCCGGGAGGACCCCTCGCTGGAGCTGTTCCATGCCGAGCAGGCCTACCGGGGCGCCAACCTGATCACCCTGGCCGTCGCCCTGCCCACCGCCTTGATCAGCGCCCTGCTGGCCAGCCTGTGGTTATCGCGTCGTCTGCGCACCCCCCTGCAGGACCTCACCCGCGCCGCTACCAGCCTGACGGCCGGCAACTCCCGTATCCGCGTGCCCGCCGGAAAAGCAGGCCCCGAGGTCACCACCCTGGCGCATACCTTCAACACCATGGCCGACCGGCTGGAACACACCGAACAGGTCCGCCGCCAGATGCTCTCTGATCTGGCCCACGAAATGGGCACCCCCTTATCGGTGCTCACGGTCTACCTCGATGGTCTCCAAGACGGGGTCGTGGACTGGAATAATGCCACCCACACGATCATGGCTGACCAACTCACCCGCCTGACCCGGTTGATGGAAGACATCGACGATGTCTCCCGGGCCCAGGAACACCGGATCGATTTGGACCTGGCGGAGGAAGGGCTCGGGAATCTGCTCCATACCGCCGCTGCTGCCGCGGGGGAAGCTTATGCTGACAAAGGCGTCGATTTACAGGTCGAGACCATTACAGACACCGCCCGGGTGCTCGTGGACCGGCAACGCTTCGGCCAGGTGATGAGCAATCTCCTGTCGAACGCGCTACGGCACACCCCGGCCGGCGGGCAGGTCCGGATCAGCGTCCACCGACAGGGGGCTTCCACCGCGCTCATCCACGTCGCCGATGACGGCGAGGGCATCCCACCTGACCAGCTCGGACACATCTTCGAACGCTTCTACCGGGGGGATGCCGCCCGCAGCCGGGACAACGGCGGGGCCGGGATCGGTCTGACCATCTCCAAGGCATTGATCGAGGCCCACGGCGGCACTCTCACCGCCACCTCCCCCGGCCCCGGTCGCGGAGCGGTCTTTACCCTCCGCCTCCCGCTGCCCCCTCCCGACAGTGAGGAGGCTGCTCGGTGACCACACCCTGCCCCGCGTGAGGGCCGCGCCCTCGACCCATTGAAAATATACCCCCCTGGGGTATGCTGAAAATATACCCCCGGGGGGTATATGCTAAAGAGCGGCATCGCCGCACCCCACCGAACCGAAGGAGCTTTCCCATGATCACCTCCCCGCCCCGCCTCTTGCCGATGGCCTCCCACGGCTGCAGCTGTTGTGGACCTGCCTCACCTGCCGACACCGCCTCCATCCCTGCCGCCAGCGACTCGTCAGCAGGAGGGTCCTCCCCTAGCTACCAGGTCACTGGCCTGACCTGCGGGCACTGCGCGAAAAGCGTGACCCAGGCCCTTCAGGCCCTCCCCCAGGTCGACGACGTCCAAATTGATCTCGCTGCTGGTGGTGTTTCCACCGTCACGGTCACCGGTGTCGTACCCCCGGAGATGGTTCGCCGGGCCATCGAGGAGGCCGGCTACACCGTCTTATCCTGATCAGTTTTACCCATCATCTCGACCCCGACCGGGTTGAGCGAAAGGAACGTCATGAGCACTCCCCACCATTCGGGTGATCACCATGGTGATCACCCCGCTCCGGAAACAGACCACACCCACCACCCGGATCATGCCAGCCACGAACACCACGCAGATGCCGACACCCACGGCCAGGCGATGCCCCACGATCACCCGCACTCCGCCCTGGACGAAGACCACCACGTTCATGGTCACGGCGAACACGCCGGACACAGCACCGCAATGTTTCGAGACCGCTTCTGGTGGTCGCTGATTCTGTCCATTCCCGTCGCTATTTTCAGTCCCATGGTCGCCCACCTGCTCGGCTACCACCTCCCGGCATTCCCCGGATCCACCTGGATCCCCCCGGTGCTAGGCACGATCATCTTCGTCTACGGCGGAACGCCTTTCCTCAAGGGCGGATGGAAAGAACTGAAATCCCGCCAACCCGGGATGATGCTCCTGATCGCCATGGCCATCACCGTGGCGTTTGTCGCCTCCTGGGTCACCACTCTGGGGCTGGGCGGTTTTGACCTGGACTTCTGGTGGGAGCTGGCCCTGCTGGTGACCATCATGCTGCTGGGCCACTGGCTGGAGATGCGCGCTCTCGGGTCCGCGTCCTCCGCGCTTGACGCGCTGGCTGCCCTGCTGCCGGATGAGGCCGAGAAAGTCATCGACGGGACCACCCGCACCGTGGCCATCTCCGAGCTGGTCGTCGACGACGTCGTGCTGGTGAGGGCCGGTGCCCGGGTGCCGGCCGACGGAACCATCCTCGACGGAGCCGCCGAATTCGATGAGGCGATGATCACCGGCGAATCCCGTCCCGTCTTCCGCGACACCGGTGACAAGGTGGTCGCCGGTACCGTGGCCACCGACAACACCGTCCGCATCCGGGTGGAGGCTACCGGCGGGGACACCGCCCTGGCCGGGATCCAACGCATGGTTGCCGACGCCCAGGAGTCCTCCTCCCGGGCCCAGGCCCTGGCGGATCGGGCGGCGGCGTTGTTGTTCTGGTTCGCGCTGATCTCCGCTCTGATCACCGCGGTGGTGTGGACCATCATCGGCAGCCCGGACGATGTCGTGGTGCGCACGGTCACGGTGCTGGTCATCGCTTGTCCGCACGCCCTGGGCCTGGCGATTCCGCTGGTCATTGCGATCTCCAGCGAGCGGGCCGCGAAATCCGGGGTGCTCATCAAGGACCGGATGGCGCTCGAGCGGATGCGCACCATCGACGTGGTGCTCTTCGATAAAACCGGCACCCTGACCGAGGGTGCGCACGCGGTCACCGGTGTCGCCCCGGTGCCCGGTACTTCGGAAGGGCACCTGCTGGCCCTGGCCGCCGCCGCCGAGGCCGATAGTGAACACCCCGTGGCCCGCGCCATCGTGGCTGCCGCGGCCGCACACCCGGAGGCCTCACGCCGCCCACTGCGCGCAACCGGTTTCACCGCCGCCTCCGGCCGCGGGGTCTGGGCCACTGTCGATGGCGCTGAGATCCTCGTGGGTGGGCCGAACATGCTGCGCGAGTTCAACCTCACCACCCCGGCCGAGCTCACCGACACCACCAGCGCCTGGACCGGGCGTGGGGCCGGTGTGCTCCATATTGTCCGCGATGGTCAGATCATCGGTGCGGTGGCCGTCGAGGACAAGATCCGCCCTGAATCCCGCGCCGCCGTGAAAGCCCTGCAGGACCGCGGGGTGAAGGTCGCGATGATCACCGGTGACGCGCAGCAGGTGGCCCAGGCGGTTGGCCAGGACTTAGGCATCGATGAGGTCTTCGCCGAGGTCCTGCCCCAGGACAAGGACACCAAGGTCACCCAGTTACAGGAGCGTGGCCTGAGCGTGGCCATGGTCGGTGACGGTGTCAATGACGCCCCCGCTCTGACCCGCGCGGATGTCGGTATCGCCATCGGTGCCGGCACGGATGTGGCCATGGAATCTGCCGGGGTGGTCCTAGCCAGTGATGACCCGCGGGCAGTGCTGTCGATGATTGAGCTGTCCCAGGCCAGCTACCGCAAGATGATCCAGAACCTGATCTGGGCCTCTGGCTACAACATCCTCGCCGTGCCGCTAGCCGCCGGAGTGCTCGCCTCGATCGGGTTCGTGCTGTCCCCGGCCGTGGGCGCGATCTTGATGTCTGCCTCGACCATCGTGGTGGCCCTGAACGCCCAGCTGTTGCGCCGCATTGATCTGGATCCGGCTCACCTGGCTCCGACCGACGGGAAGGAGGAACACAGTGGGTCGATATCCCCCGTAACCGTTACTGACTGACCTTGTCTCTCGACCCCTAACTCACACCACCTTTGAAAGGAACGCTCATGAAACGCAGCATTACCCTCGCCGCCTTGGTACTGACCTCCACCCTGGCGCTGACCGCCTGCAGCGACGCCACCGACAACTCCGACGATGCCGGCACCACCAGCACCACGACGGCAACCGCAGAGACCAACGAGACCCACCAGGAAGACACCACCACTGCCGACGAAGAGCACGGCGGGCACGACCACCCTGCCGACGGCGGGGCACCGCCGGCAGGCATTGAAGAGGCCGAGGATCCCACGTACCCGGTGGGCACCGAGGTCATCCTCACCGCTGACCACATGCCCGGCATGGACGGGGCCACAGCCACCATTTCCGGGGCGTTTGACACCACGACCTATTCGGTCAGCTACACCCCCACCGAGGGTGGGGCCCCGGTTACCGACCACCGCTGGGTCGTCCATGAGGAGCTCGTCGATCCGGGTCAGGCCCCCCTACCCGACGGGGCGAGCGTTGTCCTGGATGCCGAGCACATGTCCGGCATGAAGGGTGCTGAGGCCACCATCGATTACTCCACCGAGGAGACGGTCTACATGGTTGAACTCACCGTCGACGGGATGACGATGACCAACCACAAGTGGGTCACCGAGAGCGAGATCCAACCCGCCGAATAGTCCACCCACCCTGAACCGCGAGACCAGACAAGGCACCCGCTCCAGAGTCGGTCATCAATCGCTGCCGACCATGCCGCAGCACACCAGCCACACACGGAACCTGCACGCCCACAGGACCCACGCTGAGGTAGGCCTTCTGTGTCACTGCTTCTCTTAGTCAGGAAATATGCCCTGGAATGACCCTGGTGACAGGAGTTCATTCCAGGGCTTTGGGTGCTGTTGCAAAGTTGGGGCAGTAGGAAGAGCGACGTGAAATAATCACAGCCATGGGTATCTTCTCCGGTCGTCATTTCCCCCGTGACATCATTCTGTGGGCAGTGCGGTGGTACTGCCGCTAGGGGTGAGCTACCGAGACTTGGAGGAAATGATGACTTCAGCGGGGTGTGCCGGTTGATCACACCACGATCTACCGCTGGGTCCAGAAATACGCCCCTGAGCTGGACAAGCAAACACGGTGGTACCGGCAGGTACCTGACTGGCAGGCCAGTTCCTGGCGGGTGGTGAGACCTATATCCGGATCGGCGGCAGGTGGTGCTACCTCTATCGGGCGATCACCGCCGGTGGCCAGACCCTGGACTTTTACCTCTCTCCGAAGCAGAACGTGGCCGCAGCGAAACGTTTTCTGGCCAAGGCTCTCAGATACAATGCGTCAGCCGGGTATCCCAGAGTGATCAACACCGATAAAGCATCCTCCCTAGCCAGGGCAATCGCCGAGTTGAAGTCAGGGGGAACCTGCCCGCCAACAGTGGAACACCGACAGGTGAAATACCTCAACAACATCCTAGAAGGCGACCATGGTCGACTGAAGCGGATCCTCGGGCCGAAAGGCACGTTTAAGAACCGGACATCTGCATATCGGACGTTGAAAGGGATGGAGGCGATGCACTCATTGCGGAAAGGGCAAGGCACTGTGTTTGACCTCACGGGCAACCGAACCCGGACGCGGTGATCGTCAACAGGGTCTTCGAGACGGCCTAACAACGCCCACACACAGCGGCCATCAGGAAATGAGAAACTGAGTCTTCGCTGCTCTCCGCCCAACTTTGCAACAGAACTAAACAATCACTCAACGACCTGCGCATTTGCTCAAACTTTCACCACACAGCGATCCCAGTCAGAATTCGAGTATCGGCCCGCGATCTATCCAGACGGCAACCCGCCGTCAGAGAATCAAATCCGCAACCAATGCTTCATTCATCGCCACCTCAAATGTTTGGCACACAAAATTACAGCAACACGTCGAATCGGAATCCTAAGCATCCTGCGGATGCAAATGACTAAAGGAATCGCGTGCTTCCTGTTAAACGATGCGGATATACTGAGACGCTAATAAATCTCAACCTATAGAGTGAAGCCCACTCAGGCCGTAAACATCCATCAACCTCGCATGTAATGCCGCGGGAGCAATCGGAAGAAGCGAATCATTGGACGAACCGTTAACAACACTCACGGTTAAGCTCGATCACTTCACACCCCAAGGAACGCCGATGGTGCGTTTACCAAATGGGCTGCTTTTAGCCGGGGATCAAGAGATCAAGACATTGAGCCCTAAGGTAGGCGACATCCTCGTGTATTCCTCGGGCTGGGAAATCGCATCCGACGAGAGCTGGGAAGTTAAGGCCCAAATTGGGGTTATCGAACAAAAGTCCGGCCCCGACGAAATTCTTATAAAGACTCCAGACGGGTATTCCCACAAGTTGGTGCATAGAAATGCTCGATGGAGTCTGGGAGATTACGCCCTCTTCAATGAGAGTTCTTCGATTTTGAGAGTCATCCCACAAGAAGCAGCGCGAAAAAGCACTATCGAGGATGAAGCCAGTGCCTCGAAGTTTCGTATTGACCTAGACCCTGAGAGATTTCAGTGGGACTATTTTGTCGGCTCGCACGAGATACTGACCGACGCAAAACAAATAGTAGAGTTGTACACCACGCTGGAGGGACGAGAGTTAATCTCACAGATGAAGGTTGATCCTGTACACGGGATCCTTTTCGCAGGTCCACCGGGAACTGGGAAGACCTTTTTAGCTCAAATAATGGCAGCCCAGTCTGGGTCCGCCTTCTATTTGGTTACAACCGCGTCTCTAGGTGGTCAGCTAGTCGGGCAAAGTGAAGAACGACTTGAAGCAATATACGAGGACGCTGCTAAACAAGAAATGTCAATCATTTTTGTTGATGAGATTGATGTTTTAACTAAAGACCGTTCGAATGCGTATGAAAACGGTTCCCGTCTCGTTAATGTATTTCTCACGAACATGGACGGAGTAGGGGCACCTGAAAATGTCCTAACTATCGGGGCAACCAACCGTATTTCCGACATTGACCGCGCACTGCGCCGACCCGGGAGGTTTGACCGCGAAGTATATTTTCGTCTACCGAATCAAATGGACCGTCTTGAGATTCTAAAGTCTCGCACGCCAACGCTAGCTAGCAATATTGATTTCGATAAGATTTCGTCACAAACCGAAGGATGGACTGCCGCAGAACTACGGTCGATTCTCCAGTACTCAGGAGAGTTAGCTGTCATCGAAGGTCGTTCAAGAATATATAATGATCACTTTCTTTTGGGATTTGAAAAAGCGACTACCGCGCGAAATGCACGAAAAGGCGAAGAAAAGTGAATATTAAGAGTTGGTTCCGAAACTATAGGAAGAAGCAGGAAAGCTTCCGTCGCGCACGGATTCTAAGAAAAATCGAGCGGCTTTCCCGTAAAGCGGCGCCGCTGGGTGACATAAGACAGTTCCTCTATCTCGATGAGTTGGCTCTTCGTAGCTTGTATATCTCCCGGTTCGGTCCTGAGGATGCCAAAACGACCCTTACTCAGACGAAAACAAAGGACTTAGGATTAACACTCGGAGGCGGTGCGTCCATTTCTCACCTCAATGATAGGGCCTCGAATGGCACATCATCTATCAGCTTCCGATCTGGAAAAAGCAGAGCCCTACAGATCGAACAAGTCTCTTCAGAACAGTCTCTTTTCAGAGATTTTGTGTCGAGAGAATCCTATGCCGGAAAAGAAAGTCAGATCTGGGACGGCGTGCCGCAATCCAGCATTCAACGAGAGTTACTGCCTGGTGGACTACACCGCGGGCAACTAATTCAGGTCAGAATACGCCTAGAAGCCCATTCAATTTATGCCTATAGCACCATTGCTAGCGCGCTTGTCGAAACCTCGGCCAATACTCCAGCGCTTGGAATTTCCCAGGATGACACCTTTATCCAGGCCGCCCAACTAATTCAGCAAATGCTAATCGGCCAAATTCCAATAAACTCGGAGCTCGTTGATTGGGACTGGGACGAAGAAGCTAGCACACTCATCCGTCGATCTGATGGCAAGGCAAATAGTCCTATTCGTCTTGTCGGTCTTACCCAACTCGACAACTATTGGGGAGATGTTCGAGGCTTTCTTTTCGACCAATCCGAGTGCATTGCCCTGGTTCGAGTTAGCCAAGATACCCCCTCGACTAGCTGGTCTCCCCTCAAGCTCTTCGATGTTGCTAGGGGATTGCCTGGCTTAGAGGGCTTTGATGCAGAGGTTGCCGAGTTGAATTCCATATTAAGCGGCAAGCAGAAAGCAAAAGCACCAGTTTCAGATGCAGTAGGAAGAATCCTCCGCTACTACTTACAAATCAGAACCGACGATGAGGAACTCAAGGTTCAACTAGAACCACAAGTTAACGAGATAGCTCAAATGGTTACCGATAGTTCTCAACGTCAACTTAAAGATGCATTTGACCAAGTTGATGTTTTACTTTCGTCGCGGGGAAGCACAGAAACCAATCCCGATGAGATCGGAAGCTTGCGAAGCAAGGCGATTAGTTTAGAGCGAGGAGCCGGAGCTCCACTCAAAAGCGAGGAAAACGTCTTACACCCACCGAACGATGATTCAAATCGCTATTTGATAGGCGATATCATCGCTCTTTACTGGTAGAGACTATTTAGCCCGTAATGACTATTTCACCGTCATTCGCAAGAGAGGGATCGGACACTTTGCGTATGAGGACTACATCCCCAATCACGGCAGAGAGCGCGCACCGCGTTCCCGACACGTGAGAAAATCAATCCTTCTTCTACGGCGGAGCAACAGTCTTAAAAAATCGTCATCTACAAGAAACTGACAACACAATCCTGAGGTTACCCTCGTTTAGTGGACACCCTATTTGTACGGATCTTGTGTCCGTAGGAGAGGATGTTCATTGTGAGTCAACAGCGCAAGAAGTACACGCCGGAGTACCGGCGTGAGGCCGCGAACCTGGTAAT